>CAZYSR010000236.1:0-4199 GCA_964649525.1 uncultured Gammaproteobacteria bacterium | reverse complement strand
TGCCATAGGCTGATAGCACACCAGCATAAGGATGAACGAAGACTGTTTCAATTCCCAGAGCGTCGGCGACGAGGCACGCATGCTGTCCACCAGCACCTCCGAAACTGCAAAGGGTATACTCAGTGATGTCATAACCACGTTGTACAGAAATTTTCTTGATGGCATTGGCCATGTTGTCCACGGCGATCTTGAGAAATCCCTCGGCGACACCGTGTGCGGTTCGCACATCTCCCGTTTGCAATCGGATCGAGTCAGATAGCTTCGAAAACTGGTTCTCGACAGTTTCAAGATCAAGTGGCTGATTACCATCTGGACCAAAAATTCGTGGAAAAAATTCTGGCTGCAGTTTGCCCAGAATTAGGTTGCAGTCAGTAATGGTGAGCGGTCCGTTTCGACGATAACAGGCTGGGCCGGGGTGGGCACCAGCAGATTCTGGTCCAACACGGTATTTCAACCCATCAAACTTAAGTATGGAACCACCGCCAGCTGCGACGGTGTGAATTCGCATAATCGGAGAACGTATTCGGACTCCTGCAACGAATGTATCGTAAGCGCGTTCGTATTCACCTGCGTAGTGGGATACATCAGTTGATGTACCACCCATATCAAATGCGATGATCTTATTGAAATCTGCTATTTTGCTCGTTTCAACTGCACCAACAACGCCACCTGCGGGACCTGACAGAATACTGTCTTTGCCCTGAAACTGCCTGGCATCGGTTAGTCCGCCGTTCGACTGCATGAACATCAGACGCACTCCGTGCAACTCTCTGGCAATTTGATTGACGTAGTGTCGAAGAACCGGCGAGAGGTAAGCATCAACGACTGTCGTGTCTCCTCTTCCAATGAGTTTCATGAGCGGACTAACTTCATGCGAAGTCGATATTTGAGTAAAGCCGATCTGACGGGCGATGTCAGCGACTTCTTTTTCATGTTGATGGAATCGGTAACCGTGAAGAAATACGATGGCGCATGCTCGGATTCCAAGGTCATATACCGCTTTGAGACTTGTGTATGCGGCATCTTGATCTAGTTCAATCAGCACGTCTCCTGAAACACTATGCCGTTGATCAATTTCGACTACCTGCTCATACAACAGGTCCGGTAGTTTGATATGTCGGGCAAAGAGTTCGGGTCGAGTTTGATAACCAATTCTGAGGGCATCCTTGAAACCTCTTGTTGTGACTAGAACGCAGCGTTCCCCAGTTCGTTCAAGTAGGGAGTTTGTTGCGACGGTTGTTCCCATCTTGACAGAAGCAACCAGATCAGAGCTGATGGATTTACCATCAAGGTTTAAAAAATCTCGGATTCCCTGAATTGCGGCGTCTTGGTAGTGTTCAGGGCTTTCAGACAGCAACTTGTGCGTGTGCAATCGACCGACCGGGTCAACGGCGACGATGTCGGTGAACGTGCCTCCTCGATCAATCCAGAATTGCCATCTGTCAGTACTATGTATAATCAAAATGTCTGACCTTGTGTGCGGGTTGCTCTGATTAATCGCACTGATTATAGACAAGAACTAGAGTGTACCCAGATTTGTAGACAAAGGGAATATTCAGATTGGAGTCATTCACACAAGGGTCCCTATAACCCTTGTGTGAACCGAAGTGCCAATCCATGCAGTAAAAATCGAGCATGTAGATATTCTCAATCAACCTTTGAAAAAAGATGCTTGAACTCGTTTTCAAATGCGATCGGTGACCGGTAACCTAGAGCCGAGTGCAGACGAGTGGTGTTGTAAAACCCATCGATGAATTTCACGATTTGTTCTGCGGCCTGCTGGCGAGTTTCAAACACCTGCAGGTCCAACAGCTCCAACTCAAGGGTTGAGAAAAACGACTCAACCATCGCATTGTCATAGCAGTCGCCAACGCGTCCCATCGAGCGCACAATACCGGCCTGCTCGCAACGGTAACGAAACTCACCCGAGGTATACTGACTGCCCTGATCGGAATGATGCACCAACACATCAGGCGCATTGGGCGACGGATTTCGTTGCCACAACGCCTCGTTTAGCGCCACAACCATCAGCCCAGCACTTTGGCGCACCGACATGCCGTAACCGACGATTCGCCTTGACCACACATCCAGAATCACCGCCAGGTGCCAACACCCCTGGCGGGTGTGAATGTAGGTCGAATCGGCCACCCACAAACGGTTCGGACCATCGGCGCTGAAATCACGCCCAACCAGATCCGGTGCCTTGCCCGCATGCGGATCACGCCAAGTCGTACGCCACTTGGCCCGGCGAGTGACGCAACGGATACCAAATTCCCTCATCAATCGCCGTACCTGGCGAAGACTGATCTTCTCACCCGTCAACAGCATCATCTGATGCAACCGTCGAGCACCATAACGACCGCAGCACTCGGCATGCAATGTGCGCAGCTTCTGAACCAACACCTGAGTCTTCTCATCGGCTTCAGACCGCTGCTGACTTTGACCGACCCAACGATAATATCCACTACGCGCAACCTCAAGCACCCGTGCCATCTCACAGATTGAATACCCAGCCCGATTCGCTGCCATGAAACGATACACGCTTACTGCCCTTCCTCGCTCTCCCGGGCGAACCAGACCGCGGCTTTTTTTAAAATCGCAAGATCTCGACGCAACCTGGCATTTTCAGCCAACAGCACAGCTTGATCAACCTCACCGACTCGACCTGCTTCATTACCCGCTGATGCCAGCCAGCGATGAATCGTGTGTGCACTCGGTTCGTAATCACGAGCGACAGACGCCACTGAACGACCACTGCGAACCTCGCTTATAACCTGCTCACGCAATACCTTCGAATAGTGCTTCCTGCCCATCAGAATTTCCCTCCCAGCGTCCCCGCCTTTCGTTGATGACGTATGATACGTCGAAAATCCCTGAGCCTACAAATCTTAGCATTTCGACTGTCCACAAAAGCGCGCCCAGTCCAAACGCTGATTCGAATTGAAGACCACATAGCTCGGAGAGCAACCGCTTATTCGCGGCCGGTTGGTCTAATTTGACGTTTAAAACCTTTCGCCTCATTTACATAGAACACTTGAACAAGTTCTGCAATTTGCAGATTCGAAAACGAGGCAATTTTTGTCGAGAATCTTACTAAATAGTCGACCCTGAAAAATTCGGATTTCAGTCGATTTTCGAAGCGATCAGCGTCGGGCATTCGGAAGCTGAAACGCCGTTATGCTGCGCTCAGCGCAAAAAATCGGTAACTCACCCCCGGCAGTACCCGTTTGAGGCGAATAATCCGCTCATGAACCGAGCGACAAAAAATACGGGCACACTGGCCCCTCAACCGCTTCAGGATCAGACGCAGATTGTGTCCGGCGCAGCTCAGCAGCACGTTCACACTGTCACCTTCAGTGCCCTTCAGGTGATTGCGTCCCAGCCAGCCATCCTGCTTCAGATGTCCAATGACCGGCTCGATCGCCTGACGCCGCTTCATGCACCGTCTGATTCGGTCCGTCACACCGCGCCTCTGCCCCGAGATGTACACCGTACTGTCCGTTTCATCGTGACCGCGGTAACCACGATCCACATACACCTCCTCGATGCGCTGTCCACCCAACCTGCGCACCTGATCCAGCGCCGCTTTGAGCGTATGACCGTCAAACGGATTGCCCGCCAGGGCCAGTCCACCGACCACGAAACTGCTGCGGTTGGTCACCGCAATGCTGGCCTTGACGCCAAACTCATAGCGTTTGTGTGCCTTGCCTTTGCTGATGCACTCCACCTCCGGCGCATGCAGACTGTAAAGCTTGTTGGAACTGTTCTTTTTCTGCCTCAGAAGTCGGTGCGCCATCGCCAGCTCCTCGGCAAACACCTGCTGCAGGCGCTCATCATCTTTGATTTTTCGTTCAATGTCGCGCACCACCCGTCCCAGAAACGTGTGCAGCTTTCGAATCTGACGTCGCATTCGCCGGCTCTGGCGCGCATGCGCGTAATTACTGGCACGAATCAGACACCTCGGACCCAGCCGCGCATAACTCTGACGCAGCCCCACACCGTGTTGATGACACAGCTTCACCAGACGTTCCCGCGAACGGTTCAGCAGTCTGCCGTCAGTCGGAAATCTCACCGCCTTCTCCTGCACCGTGGTGTCCACCGTCACCCGCTTCAGATGCGACTTTCGAACCGCACCACTTCTCATGCCAGCCTCTATCGTCTGCTGCAGCAGCCATTCACAGCCACTGTCACCAATGCGC
>CAZYSR010000235.1:0-3243 GCA_964649525.1 uncultured Gammaproteobacteria bacterium | reverse complement strand
GTCAAGGCCGCCTGAAATCAGAGCGATTGCTTTTCGTTTTACTGCCATTTGTCCCTGTTTAAAGTCAGTAAAGTACGCAGAAATGATATTGCTTAGCGCGATGAAATCTGATAGGTTTTTTAGGGAACCATGGAAAAGAGACTCAATACCTCTAGCTCAGGTCGCATTTGCGTGCCTTTTTTGTTGGTTGACACAAGCCTTGCGGATTTCGGAGACACTTGTATTTCTCTCACTTTGAGCCCATTCATTGTCCCCCGCCGAGCAATGGATCTCAGCTTGGTGGATCGCAAGTAGTTTTTGCGTTCTATCGAGAAAACATTGGTGAAGAGCGTTAAAAGACTGAGAACTCGGAAAGTGGCTGCAATTTTTAAAAAATCAGAATATACGTGTCGGTCAGATGTTTACCATCAACGTGATTCGGCCGCGTTAGAGGACTGACTAAGTTTTCGCGAAGCGTACGATTTAACCCGCTTGCGAGGAGGTAATAACCAGGAGTTTGCTTCGCATCTGGAATTCGACCTGTAATAAATGCACCGTACTATCCCATTGATTCGGACTTCTTCACATCCGCAAATAACCAAAATCAATCAATAACGATAATAATTCAAAATTTCTATCGAAAAAAATTATGTGCTGCATCGGTGGGCATATTCACCTTCGGTGAATGCCTACATAGAGATTCCACAAAATATGGTCATGAGTAGAAGAGGTTTTTTCTGGATTGAGAGAAACCGAAGAATAGCGTCAGGGAACGTTGTATGAACACTTTTGTTATTCTTCTCCGAGGCATCGCGCCCACCGGTAAGAACAAAGTTCCGATGGCACCGTTGCGCGAAGCGCTTACCGAAGCTGGGTTAGGAGAGGTGCGAACGTACATTCAGAGTGGGAACGTAATAGCCACATCTGAGTTTACGCACGTGGAAATTGAGAAACTCGTGCATGATGTTATCCAAAAGGAATTTGGTGGAAATATTGCTGTCATAGCCAGAACGACGAAAGAGTTTACAGGCATCTTGAAGCGGTGTCCGTTCACAAATGTCGACAGATCAAAACTGTACTTTTCGTTACTGTCGGCCAATCCAGACAAGGAACTCCTGAGAGAGTTCCTATCTACTGACTTTTCTCCCGACCAAGTGCGGTTCGTAGGTGATACGATATACACACTCTACGCGATCAAGCATAGTGCCTCCAAGTTCAACAATAACTATTTCGAGCGCAAGCTCAAAATTGTGGCCACGACTCGAAACCTGAACACAATGAGCAAGTTGGTCGCCTTAGCTGTTGCCCAACAAGGCTCTGTAGCAGATCTTTGCCGATGAACTAGCGATGGCGAGAAGACTGCTGACACAGAAAAATGACAGCTCTAAAAGCTATACAGTTTGCATGCACCGGAGGTTGAGTGCATCAGTAAAGGCAAGGCGCACAAGCGCTACGAATTTGGCGTCAAGGTCAGCATTGGTAGTAATTCCCTTTCGAGTCTTCCAGACTTTGCTTCTGCTGAACTATACAACTCTGATCCTAGCAGCATCGCAAATTTTTTCAGACAAATATCAAGCAAGTCGTGTCAGGTATAATTTTCGTTGTCGATAAACACAATCACATCGTTTCGCACCCTCGATTGGACTATTTAGGCAGTTCGACAGATATCTGCTAGTATGTCTTTCTGTTGCTTCTACACGCGTAAGTAACCTTTGAATTTCCAGCAAATCATTTCCGCTCTCAATCATTACTGGGGAGAGCAGGGCTGCGTTATTTTGCAACCCTATGACATGGAAGTTGGTGCCGGTACATTTCACCCGGCAACATTTCTCGGTGCGGTAGGTCCGGAACCCACCCGATCAGCCTACGTTCAGCCATCGAGACGACCAACTGATGGCCGCTATGGTGACAATCCCAACAGGCTACAGCACTATTTCCAGTACCAGGTTGTACTAAAACCCTCACCGGTTGATTTTCAAGACCTCTATCTGGGGTCGCTCAAATCACTTGGTATCGACCCTTTGCTAGACGACATTCGGTTTGTTGAGGATGACTGGGAGTCTCCAACACTGGGAGCATGGGGTCTGGGTTGGGAAGTCTGGCTTAATGGCATGGAAATTACCCAGGTTACGTACTTTCAACAGGTCGGCGGTCTGGAATGCCGACCGGTGACTGGAGAAATTACCTACGGACTTGAACGGATTGCCATGTATGTTCAAGGCGTCGACAGCATTTTTGACCTGATTTGGAATGATGATGTCAGTTATGGCGATCTCTACCATCAAAATGAATACGAGCAGTCCAAATACAATTTTGAGACAGCCGATACGGATACCCTGTTCCGTCAGTTTAATGCCGCAGAAGCGGCTTGTAATTCACTGACTGAAATTAATTTGCCACTACCTGCCTATGAGCAGGTGTTGAAAGCGTCTCATCTGTTCAACTTGTTGGATTCAAGACGAACGATTGGAGTAACTGAACGAGCTGTTTATATCGGTCGGGTGCGCGCCCTCGCCCGTAGTGTTGCACATTGCTATTACGAGAGCCGTGAGTCAAAGAAATTTCCGCGACTTCGAGACCCTACAGTTAAATTACCTGGAAAATCAAACCCTGATTCTATATTAACTGCCAATGATGCAGGTCCGGCATCAATACCGCTGTTGTTGGAATTAGGCACCGAAGAACTTCCACCACAAGCAGTCGCTAAACTCGGTCAAGCGCTTGAAGATGAACTTAAGCGCGAGCTATTACAAGCCGGATTAATTGATACAGTCGATGCGGCATCAAAGTGGTATGCGACACCCCGAAGAATTGCAGTCATCATTGAAAATGTACTGACTCGCAGTCAGGATATAGAGAAAGTCAAGCGGGGCCCATCTCTTGAGCGGGCGTTCAAGCAGGATGGCTCGCCTTCGAAAGCAGCACATGGGTTCGCAAAAGGTTGTGGCGTTTCCGTCAAGGAACTCGATACACTGGAAAATGAGTCAGGCAGATTTTTGGCCTGCCGGTATAAGGAATTCGGTAAATTGGCCCAGGAAATGATTCCCAGGTGTGCAGAATCTGCTCTGTCTCGATTGCCAATTCCAAAGCGCATGCGTTGGGGAGATTTCAGTCACGAATTTGTTCGTCCTGTCCACTGGGTAGTGATAATGCACGGGAAACATGTCATTCCTTGTCAAATCCTGACTATTGAATCGGGTTCTTTGACATTCGGACATCGATTTCACGTTTCTGACCCAATTCAGCTTAAAGAAGCAGGAAGTT
>CAZYSR010000234.1:0-1862 GCA_964649525.1 uncultured Gammaproteobacteria bacterium | reverse complement strand
CTAAACCACCCCATATCCTTGTCGTTGACGATGAACCTGATATTCGCCAACTAATTGGTGAAATTCTCACTGATTTCGACTACGTTGTCACTGAGGTACATGATGCCGCTGCTGCTCGAACTGCAGTTCGCCTACAGAATTATGATGCCATTTTGCTTGATATCTGGATGCCTGGAGATGATGGAATTACCTTGCTGAGAGAGTGGCATGACGCAGGCTTTGAAACCCCGGTGATAATGTTGTCTGCTCATGGTTCAATAGAAACAGCTGTCGAAGCGACCCGCTATGGCGCTTTCGACTACCTGGAAAAACCAGTGTCAATTGGTCGTTTGGACATCACGGTGCGAAACGCCGTAAGGAGCAGGGAGGGATCAACAAAGCAAAGAGTCAGCAGAAAATCAGACGCTCAAGTTGATTTGGTCGGATCAAGTCCAGCAATGGCAACATTGCGCGGAGAAATCAATAAGCTCTCCAAAGCAAGGTCCGATGTGTTTGTCATTGGTGAAGTCGGCAGTGGTAGGACAACAGTTTCTCGTTTGATTCATCAAGAGCGTGGTAACGACAGAAAAAGCCTGATAATGCTGAACTGGCAGACAAAGGAGATTTGGCAGCGTTCTATTTCAGATGCGATGAAGGAAGCAAAGCATGGCTCCATCTTGATTCGCGATATTCACACCTATGATAGATATGGTCAAAATCAGGTTTTAGGTTTGCTCAACGAAATCATTGAGAGACGCGTCAATGGCGATGATAGTGCACCCGCCATTTTTGCAACGACGACTGAGTCAATTTTCCAGCGGATTAGAGAAGGGAAATTTCGACCAGAATTGTTTCATCGGTTGAATGAATCGGTGATCCGAATACCTTCGTTGCGTGGCCGGCTTCAAGATATCCCAGAGTTGGTTGGTTATCTTGTTGACAAATTCAGTAGAAGCGGTGAACTGCCTTATAAACCGATTTCTACCGCGGCACTCAACTGTCTGCGCAACCATACCTGGAATGGGAATATTGAAGAGTTGAAAAACGTTCTTCGAAAAGTCATTCAGGGCACCAGTGTGGAAACTATCTCTGATGAAGAGGTACGTACGGTGCTCGAAACATGGGACGAACCGGCAATTGAGTCATTAGAAACTATGGAGGATGGCTCGCAGCTCTTTGGACTTCCTTTTCGAGAGGCTAAGGATAATTTTGAGCGCGAGTACCTCAGATATCATTTGCAACGTTCAAAGTCTCTCACAGAGGTCGCGGCAGCAACCGGATTGCATCGGGCCAGTATATTTCGCAAAACCCGAGACCTCGGAATTGAGGAAACTGCCAACAGTCAAATTGAAACCACGACCAAAGACGGAGCTGATTCATGACTGGTATCTTGATTGTTGGCGCTGGCACGGTGGGTTCCTCCGTCGCTCGAGCGTTAGACCAGGAAGGCTACGATATTACCATCATTGATCGGAGTGAAGCTGCGCTAAACCTGATGTCTCAGAATCTCGATATACGGACAATTTTGGGAGATGCTTCCGATCCCTTACTCCTCGAAGAAGTGAATCCTGACAATGTGGATATGGTGTTGGCGGTCACAGACAACGATGCAACAAACATTTTGGTTTGCCAATTAATGCATCGACTCGGACTTGAACCCAATTTGATTGCCCGCGTGCGCAATATGGAATTTCATAAGCGCAAGTCTGAGTTTTTCGGCACAGATGAGAAGCAGATTCCAATTCACTCGATTATCAGCCCCGCTCAACTGGTAACAGATGAAATCATTCGCCTCATCAATTTGCCAGGCGCTTTGCAGGTTGTTGAATTTGCACACGGAAAAATTCAGTTAGCCGCAATGCGTGCGGAACATGGTGGAAAAC
>CAZYSR010000233.1:0-2093 GCA_964649525.1 uncultured Gammaproteobacteria bacterium | reverse complement strand
GGCGAAGGCTTTGTTGAATTAAAAAATGTCAACTTAACCATAAAGATTGTCAACATTAAGTAAAAGAGCATCGCAGTGTAGTTGACAAAGGTGGGATGGGGACCTAATTTCATTGCAACAAGGATACGCGCAATTGGATTCACTAGAAAATCCAATATCGAGCGGCGGCGAGTCTGACGGATTTGGGTCTGAATGCGCTCGACAAGTTCTGGTGGAGGAACAGGATCCGGAATACTTTCGAGCACAGCGGCTGTGTGTAGCATCTCCTCATATTCGTTTTGACAAACCTGACATTCAACGAGGTGCCGTCTGTATTCAGACCTTTCTTGATTTGTTAGGTCCGGATGTTGGTGTAGACTAAAAAATTCAATAACCTGCTTACAGTCGAGACTCATATCTGTCCCTTCTCTATCTTTTTTTAGCGGAATAAGCATTCATATAACTTCTGCTTAATCTAAGTCCCTACTCAATTGAGTTTGGTCTATAGGACCATTTGCATTGGCGGCTCAATGGAGGCTTAAGCCCTCAAGCTTTGATCTAAGGTTCTTCACGGCTGTATTCAAGCGCGAAGCAACTGTACCTTCCGAGCAATCAAGCAATTCAGCAATTTCGCGATATTTCATCTGCTGCATATAGAATAGCGTAATAACCAGCCGCTGCTTTGAAGGCAATTGATTAATCGCATGTTGTACCAACTGGTCACGCTCTGTTTTCAAGAGAACTCGATCGGGATGCTCGTTCGCATTTCGTCCTGTGCTTTCCTGAAGGTCTTGGGCATAAGATGTCAATGTGCGTTCACGAGAATCTGCCTTGCGTTTGTACTGTTGACAAACGTTGATACCAACTCGGTACATCCACGTCAGAAACTTCGACTGGAATTGGAAGGATTGGATAGATTTATAAGCCTCAAGAAACGCTTCCTGCGTTGCGTCGGAGGCATCATCAGGATTACCAAGCATTCGATAAGCAAGTCCATAAATCCTAGCATGGTGGCGTTGCACTAATTCATTGAACGCTTCGGCATTTCCTTCTATTGTTTTTTGGACGTAGATTTCGTCGGGAATCATCGGTCTGCCCACTTGAACGTTTGAGTCAGTACCATTATTACATTGGTGAGGAGATTTTACAATTTTCTTCAAATAAATTCAAATAAAATTTCCAGCGTCCATGAGCCAAGCTGCTACGCATCTTCAACGCTATGACACTGTGCAGCAAGATTTTCCTATTGACTTTCTAATCTGAATTTGTATAATGGAGGTCATTTAGGAAATTTTGTATTCCAAAGTTTCAGGCAGCCATCGACAATTCGATTAAATTAGATTTGCTGCAAAAGCGATCTTGCTGAGAGGGAAGGATTCTAATGCGGATTGATTGCCAAAGTCACATATTTCCGCGGGCGTATATTGATGTGCTTGCCCAAAACCCCTATCCACCGCAGATCGAACTCCGAGGCGCAGCACCAAGCAACTCCGATAGATCGGGTGGACAGCATGGCGACGAGTTCGTTATCACTTACGGTGACGTCCAGCAGTTTCAACTACAGGAGGAGATGTACCTCCCCGAACGAAAACTTCAGGACATGGATAGGGCAGGTATTGACATAGCACTCATCAGTACCAATATCCCGGGTCCCTGTATGCTCGCTCCTGATTTGGCAATCAAAGGCGCGCAGGCAATCAACGATGCTATTGCGGAAATGATTCAGCAACACCCCGACCGATTTGCGGGACTTGCTAGCCTCCCTTGGCAGAATGTGGCTGCCACTATTGATGAGATCGACAGAGTACACGACTTGGGGTTCTGTGGCGTCATGCTGTATTCACACATCGGTGGATGTCCTGTGGATGACCCGGCTTTCGACCCGATCTATAGCCATACCCAAGCAAAGGAGTTGCCGATTGTCTTGCATCCCACAGTCCCAACATGGGGTGAGGCGATCAAGGACCACTCCATGATTCCCATGATAGGACTTCAGGTAGACACCAGTTTCGCACTTTTACGGCTAATTCTCGGTGGTGTGCTTGAGCGGTATCCTAGGTTAAAGGTTGTCACGCCCCATGTCGGTGGTGTTTTGCCGTACATGATGGGCAGGA
>CAZYSR010000232.1:0-2470 GCA_964649525.1 uncultured Gammaproteobacteria bacterium | reverse complement strand
ATTGCAGAACAGGGACTTGTGGGCTTAGCATTTGCAAATTCTCCCGTCGCAATTGCACCTTGGGGAGGAACCCGCGCATTTTTTGGAACCAATCCAATGGCCTTTGCATTTCCTCGCCCCGATGATTATCCGGTCCTCATTGATCAGTCATCCAGTACGACAGCGAAGGTTAATGTTGTTCAAGCAGCCAATAAAGGAGAGCCAATTCCCGATACCTGGGCGCTGGACAAGTATGGCAATCCAACAACCGATCCGAAGGCTGGACTTGAAGGGTCTATGTCACCGTCGGGTGGTTACAAAGGTGTCGCTATGGCAATGATTGTCGACTTGCTTGCAGGTGCACTAGGAGGCCCCAGTATGTCGTACAACGCATCACTTTTTGCCGGAAATAGTGGCGGGCCGCCAAATGTCGGGCAGTTCTTCATAGCAATCGACCCAAACGCTTATAACAGTGATTTCGCGCAACGCGCCGAAGCGATGATCAACGCCATGCTTGAACAGGAGAACGTACGCCTACCCGGCAATCGTCGATTTCTAAACCGTGCGTTATTCGCCGAACAAGGAGTAACGCTCGAATACGATCTCTACCAAAAACTCAAGGGCTATTCTCAGGCTCAATCCGTTTCAATCTAAGGCGCAACTCTCAGTTTGACGGTCGTACCCGACAAACAATTCCCCGCGTCTTTCTCTCCCAGTGAATTGCAAAAATCCTGTTGCAATTCAAAATGTAATTGTATACAATCTCTAGCTAATAGTATATTTGTGATATATTCTGAAATTTCACACTCTGATCTACATGTCAGCGCATTCGATGTCAAACCAACAGAAATACCGGCCAAATGTGGCAATCGTACTCTGTAACGACCGCGCACAAGTTCTTTGGGCGCGTCGAGTTCGCCATGATGGCTGGCAATTTCCGCAAGGTGGTGTCAACCAGGATGAATCGATTCTGGACGCAGTCTATCGCGAAATGGAAGAAGAACTCGGACTCAAACCAACTCACGTCGAGTTGATCGCTTATACCAAAAAGTGGCTGAAGTATGAAATTCCACGCCGATATGTTCGAGTGAGTAGCAGAAGCACTTTCAAAGGCCAGAAACAGAAATGGTTTATGTTCAAGTTTATTGGCGATGAATCAGACTTTTGCCTGGACTGCTCCGGCCACCCCGAATTTGACGATTGGAAATGGGTCAGTTATTGGACTCCCGCTGATCGCGTGATTAGCTTTAAACGGGATGTCTACCGAAGAGCACTTGCGGAGCTTGAGCCGTATATCGATCAACTACATAGTGAATCTCGCTTCGCGAGACCGCCTGCAAACTGATAGAATTTGAACTCTTCGCCGTGTTGGCCATTTCAGCGGGCGTAGTTCAATGGCAGAACCTCAGCTTCCCAAGCTGATTACGTGGGTTCGATTCCCATCGTCCGCTCCAAATTTTCCTTAGATCAGTCTCCGGAACTTTCTGGTGTCAACCACGACAATTAAATTGGTCGCAGTCCAAATTAATACCGTGTAGCAAGTCTGTCCTGTCTGACCAATTTCAAACCATTGGCTTGTAATATGCGATGTTCAGACTTAAACGTCTTTCTTGAACTGGAAAATTGTAATGACCCGATCGACCTTTTTGGTATTGCTCGCCACTTTTGTAGCCCTATCAGCTACATCTTTGCTAACCACTCCCATTAGGTAAACAACCTTGTCATAAGTAACAACATGCACCGTTGGAGATTCAGCATCCAATTCGTTGATGAGTCGAATCTTTACCGATGCCTGCAACGCCTTATCCCGTCCGACATTGAGCAGTGAGCGCTGCTTGCGCACCTTCAACTCGTTAATGACTTTGAGAACTTTCGGGTGACTGGTAGCGATTTGCTCGCACCAATGCTTATCCTGTGCGGACTTCACGGCGCCAGTTAGCAAAACAATTCCGTTCACAGTCGTAACGTTGACTTCTGATTTGCTCATCACCTGCTCATTTTCCGAAATCAGATTATTGACTCTGAAGGTGATGGACGTATCTTCCATTTGCTGCATCACCCCGCGGTTTTCAACCACTGGATTCAGTGATTCAACTTCAGCGCTCTGCGCATACAAAACACTGCTGTTTGCAGATAAAACCATAATAGAGAGCACTGCGATACCCACTGCCGCGGCCCATCTCGGTGAGACAATAGAAGACCTAATTGCAGTTTTCATAGTTGACCTCATCTGTGTCTTTCCTCATTGATTTTGAAATTTGACCAAATTTTTTATGTCAAGATTCAAGTTTCGTTAAAAATTTGTTGCAAGTTACTCGCGCCCCTCTCGGATTGTTGCCTGCACAACACCGGCATTCAGATTTGGAATCGGGCCTAACTCGGGAGGCGCCATATCGGGAATCAGTTCCGGAGTGCCATCTTCAAACACAGCCCAACGCTGCTGTCGCAACACTCTGCCGTTTTCAGCCAAATGAATAATCGACGTTACCCC
>CAZYSR010000231.1:0-6459 GCA_964649525.1 uncultured Gammaproteobacteria bacterium | reverse complement strand
TCATTGTGCAGATTGGCAGGTGTCGAGAAAGCAGCGTACCAGCGATGTCGACACCAACCAGGTGAGGTGTTAGAAAAATTACTGCATGTCCAGAATTTCTGACTTTACGGTAGTTTTCGAAGCCCTCTATATTGATGACTGCGTTGAGTCTTTCTTCGCTTGATAGAGATACCATTCCAAGATCAACAATCGCTTGCCCGTAAATCTTGAAATGCTCGCGAATCACCTGCCTGCGCTTTTCAAGTGGCCAGTGAGGAAAGCATAATTCCAGATTGATGTGAGCGATTCGTCGACGTTTTGCATTGACAAGGTAAAACAACCTTCCTACTTGGGCACCGAAGACGAGACGCAACTTGCCTGGCAACTGCGCCATAAGCGCCAATGCACCGATAGCCAACCATGCTGGCAGAAGCTTCAGCCGCTGCGTTGAGGGTTTGAGTCTTGAGGTGAAGTACATTGCGTTTGCCATTCAGGCAGGTTTTGGTCTGGTTGTTGAAGCTGAATTAGAAACTGATTCACAGCAGGTTTGGCTACTCCCAATGCAGTGGTGTCAATCCAGTGAATTGAGTTATTGCAGAAACTTTGAATATCGAGATTGGTTTTTGGCGAGGTCGACAAAGTCGCTCCAGTGATCAATGTCATTCAGGCATGGTAGCATTACCTCAACGGGCATTTTACACGCTTGCAGACGTCTGAGCGTAACCTCAAATACTGTGGGGGTGCTCCACTGAATATCGTTGAACATACCGAACTGGTATTGTGTAAATCCTGCGAAATAAAACCCGCCATCAGCGCTGGGCCCCATCACATTGTGTCCTTCGAGCAGCCTGTCGCGCGCAAATTCTAAAATCGCTGATGTTACCGAGGGAATGTCACACCCCATTACTGCCGCTGCCGGGGCGTGCTGAAGCGCCTCGCAAATTGCCGATTCCATTTTGGTACCCAAGTCACCTGCGGACTGAGTTCGAAGCTGCAATTTGTATTGCTTCGCCAGTTGAATTAATTTCGGGTGGTTGGCATCAGGACTCACAAGTAACCATATGTCTCCAGGCCAGTATGCAGCCGCCTTTTCGATCGTGTCGACAATCATTTCCAGAGCGATTGCACTTGCTGTTTCTGCAGATACGTGTGAAAGCAGCCGGGTCTTGACCTCACCTGGAACCGGTTTTTTAGTCATCAGAATCAGTGTGGGTTGTTTCTTCACAACACACCTCTACCGGTATAACCTGGCCAATGTTCTAGGTGATACCCCTACCCAAAATAAAAGCCGTATGAGCCACATTAAGAAAATGGTTCTCAGATAACCGTGAGTTTCCCAGCGCCTTGCAGAGGTGGTGACGGGCGTCCTGATTCGGATCGCCTGGGCCTCGCGTCGAAGTTTTTTCGTCAGTGCTATGTCTTCAAGAAGCGGAATATTGGGGAATCCGCCCATTTTGTGAAATTGTGACTGTAGCAGAAAAATGGCCTGATCGCCACTGCATACCCCGGTCAGACCCGAGCGAAGGTTTATCGCGAGTGCTACCAGTTTCATGCGAGCGGATGAATTATCAAAACGTATGTCGAATCGTCCCCATGGCTTATCTGTAGAAATTGATTCCAGGATGGACTCCGTCGAACTTTCGGGTACGCTTGTATCCGCATGGATAAACCACAGGATGCTGCCACTCGCAATCGCCCCACCTTGATTCATTTGGTGGGCGCGTCCGGCAATTGCGGAATTGATGACTTTAATTGAATTGAACTTTGACTGCAGTTCCTTCAGCTTGACTGTGGTAGAGTGCTGGTCACTGCAGTTGACAACAACCACTTCAGCAATTCCTTCAAGGTTTACCAGTCCAGTCAGTTTGCTGAGTGTGTCAGGATCTTCATTTCGAACCGGCACGATGACCGATATGGTAGGTGGCTGCACGACTAAACGGCAAGTATGTGCTTCGCTCCTTTAGTAGCTACGGCCTCTGGCAGCGGCCACTCGAAGGCGCAAAGCGTTTAATTTAATGAACCCTGCAGCATCAGATTGTGTATAGGCACCGCTCTCGTCGTCAAACGAAACAATTGCTTCATCATACATGGAGTGTTGATCCGAACGACGCCCGGTTACCAAAACGTTTCCTTTGTAAAGTTCAAGACGTACAGTACCCGATACAACCCCTTGGCAGTCGTCTATGATTTGCTGTAGCGCGACCCGTTCGGGACTCCACCAGTAGCCGTTGTAAATCAATTTTGCATAGCGTGGCATTAGGTCTTGCATCAAATGAGCGATTTCCCGGTCCAGCGTAATCGATTCCATCGCTCGATGTGCCTTTATCAGGACCGTCCCGCCGGGTGTTTCGTAGCAGCCCCTGGATTTCATGCCGATGTAACGGTTTTCGACGATGTCAATTCGACCGATACCGTGTTTTGCACCCAGGTTGTTCAACCGTTTGAGAATTTCAGCTGGAGTCCCGCGAACGCCATCTATTGCGACCGCATCTCCTTTTTCGAATTCAAGCTCGATGATTTGTGCCTCATTTGGAGCGTCCTTAGGCGATTGAACCCATCTCCACATACTGTTCGGCGGCGCTGACCACGGGTCTTCCAGCTCTCCGCCTTCGTAAGAGATGTGTAGCAGATTGGCATCCATGGAATAGTCAGCCTGGCCGCTTGCTCTGCGGTCGACTGGAATTCCCTCTTGCTCGGCAAACGCAACCAAATCTTCTCTGGATTGAAATTCCCATTCTCGCCATGGGGAGATAATCTGGATATCCGGCATTAACGCATAGGCGCCCAGTTCGAATCGAATCTGGTCGTTACCCTTGCCTGTTGCACCGTGCGCAATTGCGTCAGCACCCGTTTCACGCGCAATTTCAACCAGTCGAGCGGCGATCAGTGGGCGGGCAATTGAAGTTCCGAGCAAATATTCTCCTTCGTAGAGTGCATTGATGCGGAAAATCGGGTAGACAAAGTCGCGGGCAAATTCCTCCACCAGATTTTCAACGAATATCTCCTCGCAACCCATTCGGGCGGCTTTTTTTGAAATGGCCTCAAGATCTTCATTCTGCCCAATATCGGCGGTAAATGCGACAACTTCAGCGTTGTACTTATTCTGCAGCCATCGCAGAATGATAGAAGTATCCAAGCCTCCTGAATAGGCGAGTACGATTTTTTTTGGCATAAGAATGAGTCGACAGGCTTAAGTGGTTGCTGTTTGAATTTTGGCATGAATGGCAACTTTCTGCCCGTGAAAATTATGCCATAAAGAGCCTAGATGGTGCGGTGATTGGTGTATGAAACTCTGTTGTTCGCGTAGTGCGACAAAGCAGACTAGAGATGCAAATTATCGAGGTCTTCAGACATATCGAATTGAATAATCGGGTGTGACAAAGTATCATGATATCTACGTTAGTCTTTGAGTTTTTGAATCCGGGAGGATAGGAATGAAAAATCCGCTTGAATCAATTACAGGCACAATCGTTTTAGGTTTTGTGCTGACGCTGATCTTGTATGTATTTGCGAACATTGCAATTTGAGTCGACTGTGAGTTTTTCAATATCCCTAGATAAGAGGTTTTAAACGATGGATTTATTGCTGGACCGTTGGTTACATATTCTTTCAGGCATAACATGGATTGGTCTGCTCTATTATTTCAATTTTGTACAGGTCCCGGGTCTGGCGGCAGCGAAAGCTGATGGAACTGCAGCTGGAATTACCAAACATATCGCACCACGGGCACTACTGTGGTTTCGTTGGGCTGCGGTTGCTACCTGGCTTACGGGTGCGTACTACCTGTTAAGGTCGGGTACCTTTGTGGATGCATTTATTCTTCAGGGCCCGCATGCATACCTTGGTATAGGTGCCTGGCTGGGAACGATAATGTTTTTTAACGTGTGGGTGCTGATTTGGCCCAATCAGAAAAAAGTGCTGGGCATTGTGGAAGCATCCGATGCTGAAAAAGCCAAAGCAGCACGGACAGCTTTGCTGGCATCCCGAACTAACACCGCGCTTTCCATTCCAATGCTGTTCTTCATGGTTACCGGTTCGATTACACACATGGGTATGTTTTAGTCTGATCGGCCAACATTCAAATAAACCCGATTTCAATGCATGAACCGGCCGTCGGCCGGTTCATGCATTTCAGACTCAGTCTAATCTTTTCGAATTCGTACAATGGACAGACATTTTCTATCTTTGGAAGATTTTGAAGCGGAAGAAATTCTGAATCTGCTTGAGCGCGCAGAGAAACTGAAAACCATGTGGCGCACTCAGCGCCTATGCCCTCAGATAATGCGCAATCGCTCAATCGCGTTGATGTTCGAAAAGGAGTCCACTCGAACCCGTCTTTCTTTTGAGGTTGCCGCATATCAGTTAGGCGGCAATGCGCTGTTTTTTTCACCTGGAGATTCGCAACTGAAACGCGGCGAGTCTGCCGAGGATACTGCGCGCATTTTGTCCGGCATGGTGGATGTGATTGTGACCCGTACGGGGTCTCATCAGACAGTCATGACTTATGCCGAACATGCGACAGTGCCAGTGATCAATGGTCTGAGTGACGCTTTTCATCCATGCCAGCTACTCGCTGATCTTTTGACTATGAAAGAATCCATCGGTTTTATCCAGGATGCGCAGGTTGCATGGATTGGCGATGGTAACAATATGTGTGTAACATGGGCTAGTGCAGCAACATTGCTTGGCTTCAATTTGAAAATAGCGACACCGGAAATCTATCGGCCGAACCTGGCTGAATTACTGACGCAATTGGATGATAGCCGTGTGGAGTTTGTGTCAACAGCCAACGAAGCGTCGAAAAATGCGGATGTGGTGGTAACTGACACATGGCTCAGCATGGGTCAGGATGACAGCGAAGGTAATCGACCGAAAGCATTCCAGTCTTTCCAGGTTAATGACGATGTGATGGAACAGGCGGCATCTGGAGCGATATTTATGCACTGCCTGCCGGCTTATCGAGGTAAGGAAGTTTCAGCCAGTGTACTCGACGGCCCGCAAAGCGTGGTGTGGCAGGAGGCTGAAAATCGATTGCACGTTCAGAAAGCACTCATTGAGAAACTGCTGGCGTAACGTTGATACAGTTGTCGTAAAAAAGCCGCAAAGTCTAGTGACTTTACGGCTTCTTGAATTCTAACGAATTGGTCCTTGAATCAGATTTCAATCTGAATCAGAATGCAAACTCCGCATCACTAAATTCGGCACGCATTGTCTGCATCGCTTTTTCCTCGATCTGACGAATGCGCTCGGCACTGACTTTGTATTTCTGAGCGAGACTGTGCAGTGTGGATTTGTCTTCGTTTAACCAACGCTGAACAATGATGTCTCGACTCCTTTCATCCAATACGCTAAGCACATGCTGGAGTTGCTCGCTGCGGTGATTTGCAACGGAACTTTCCTCATAGATATCTTCAGGATTGTAAGTTCGGTCTCCGAGATAATTTGATGGTGTCAGTGTATGCGCATCTTCACTATCATCTTCCAAACTGGGGTCGAAGGACACGGCGGTACCAGACATACGGATCTCCATTTCCCGAACAGTCTCTTCCGGCACGTCCAACTCTTCGGCAAGTGCTGAAATTTCGCTCTCGGTCATCGACTCAAGACTTTGGCGATGACTGCGCAGGTTAAAGAACAATTTGCGATGTGCTTTGGTTGTAGCAATACGCACAATTTTCCAGTTCTTCAGAATGAAGTCGTAAATTTCAGCTTTGATCCAATGCACTGCAAAGGAAACCAAGCGAACTTCCCGATCAGGATCATATCGCTTGACTGCTTTCATCAGTCCGACACTGCCTTCCTGAATCAGATCAGGGAGCGGAATTCCATAACCCGCGAACTCCCGTGCAACCTTGACTACAAAACGCAGATGTGAAAGCACGAGCTGGCGGGCAGCGTCCAAATCTTCGTGTTCCCGGTATCGGATCGCGTAATCGCGTTCTTCTTCAGCGGACAGTATGGGCTGTGCGTAAACTGTCGCGAGATAGGAAGAAAGCCCATTGCTATGGGGATTTAATGCAGCTGGTAAACTTTCTTTTGGCATTTCTACTCAATTAGTCTAACTGATTCGTGTTACTATTTTAGCACTCATTACATTAGAGTGCTAACAAATCTAATTGTTCCACTGATTCTACAGTTTCTGATGTCCAAAATATGGGTGCTGTGTTGCAATAATTCAACTCCTATTGCAGCATTTCCTTTTCCAGTTTGAGAAGACTGAACATGACTGCTATCTTGGTTGCGGCTACGTTGATAACCAATACAGCTACGAGGATTATTGCCCAAACCTGCCACATTACCCCTTCTGCTGCCGAATTAATACCGTAGAGAGATATCAGGGCGGCAACGGATTGCTGGTTAACGACCCTAAATCCTTCAACAAGTCCAAATGCGAGGAGCACGATTAGGACTGCTTGAAAGGTAGCGGAATAAATAAATGGTCTGGAGATGAATGATGAGTTCGCTCCAATCAAACTGAGT
>CAZYSR010000230.1:0-1884 GCA_964649525.1 uncultured Gammaproteobacteria bacterium | reverse complement strand
TCTCCCGAACCAGCACTCATAGCATCGACTATAGCCACGGCAACTGCGAGTGTCAAAATATTGCGTCTACAAAATCTCGCTCCGTCCAGTTGCCGAAGTCTTTTTGGCTAGTGGATACTCCTTCGTAACGGTTAAGCACCACCGTCTTCGCGATGATAAAAGTTTGTGTATTATCGGAAAGTAAATGCACTACTGTCTTTCAGGTGATTTCAGCTACTACAGAAGAGAGGTTGACTAATCTTGACAATCGTAACGGCAACTCCCCTAAGCTTGCCCGCAATTAACCATTCTGGGCCAAATACGGTCATTGAAGTGCCTTCCGAATTGTTAGATAAACGCAGTAGTTTTCAATTTATGTCTTGCCCTATTGTTTTCTGAATATACAAGTCTAATTGAACAGTTTGACTAGCACTGACGTAGATTAAATATCTCAAGAAGTACTCTCATGTAGAGAAAATTCAGACTGAAGCAACTAGATCAATTAAATCGTTTAAACGCCGCACGATATGGTCGTTTCGTAGTGCTCTCTTTATTTCCTTGTCGTTCTGTATGGTCATCAAATCGTCTCGAATAAAGTGCGCAGATTTAGTTACTAATTCTCTAATCAGAGGTGCAGCCGAATTACTATAAAAAACAGGTCTGAAGTTGCCGAACCTTGTTTGTCCACCGGGTTCACCGATGTAAGTTTTCACTAACCATTTCAGAATTTTCATTCGGATTTGTTGTGGACAATGTTCCAATCCACCAAGTTCGCTAAGTGAGCGAAGCAATTCCCCGTGGTGTTGGTACGCAGTCCACCGAGTACCTACATCTGCCATCTTCTCAAAAAAATTCTCAAAAAAACTGATACGAGCAGTTTGCCTTAGATAGGCAAAGACTCCAGTTGCAATGGCTACCCTTGCCATTCGCATATCAATACTTCTGCCTGCTTTTCTTTGCAGATGCTCACCTATTTTGACTAATACGGCGGGTTGGGTTCGGTGGCGTAAATAAGGAATGCATGTATACGCATTTTGTTGCAGAATATCCGATAACTCTTCGTTTAGTGCATAAGAAATCAAAAACTTAAGAATATCTTGTTGACGCCGTTGAGGTCCATTCTGATAGTCCTCCAGTAACGAACCGTCTGGAACAATAGAACCTGCTTGTTCAATAAGTTCTTTAAAATCAGTAACTTTTACGAGCACAGTAGGATCTCTAGATAGAATCACATCAATGCAAGTTTTAAACACATAGACACAATCTTCGACACCTGCTTCGTATTCATCATCTTCATGTTCAAGATCGCGTCGAATCTCATAGCATCGGCAAACACGTCTCCAATCGGGACGTGTCAGGAGACCCATTCTGTATGCCAGGTCAATTAATTTGGAAGTTGGATATTTCTCAATATCATCTCGTCCCGTAATAGGCGGTAGTTTGTGTTGTCTTGCTGCCTCAGTGGCAATATCGGTTCCCGCAATAACAACTTTTTCACGCAAATCGTGAATTGCTGCATTGAGGAGTCGTTGACAAGCACTACTCGGGTCTACCTCCAACAAACGTCTGACTCGAGTAATCAAGTTTCTTGATTGCCATTGAGGTCGAATTCGCGTCAATAATTCGGGAATATTTGACTCGCGCACCACCTCATTGGCTGACGAGGGAACAAGTGAATTAGCCATAGTCTACTCGTCTCTGTTGACCGAACCTCTTACCGAAAATCGAAAGCATAGTGTACAACTTTTTTACGATTTACTGATATGTCTTCCTGTTTGTGTCGAGTTTCAACATGCATTGAAGCTGTCTAGCGCCAGTTGCGAGTGATTCAAGTTTGATATGCAAATCTCCGTTTACTTCCTATTTAAAGCGATCGAAAATTTTTGACAAACGCAGTACCAATTC
>CAZYSR010000229.1:0-5897 GCA_964649525.1 uncultured Gammaproteobacteria bacterium | reverse complement strand
CGATTATGAACGGCATCATTACAACACCGCAATCGCTGCCTGCATGGAACTTTGTAATGACGTTTCTCGCTATGCCGCAAATCATCGAAATGTGAACACTGACGCCATTATCGAGGCTATATTGGTATTGGTTCGGGTGCTGGCACCGATTGTGCCACATATCTGCCACACCATGTGGTTGCAGATGGGAGCGCAATACCCGGTAATTGATGCTGTCTGGCCGAAGGTTGATGAGTTTGCATTGGTTCAGGATTCGATCATACTACCCGTACAGGTGAACGGCAAGCTGCGGGGCCAGATTGAAGTCAGAGTCAATGCAACTCGGGAAGAGGTTTCAGCCTCCGCGCTTGAATTACCCGGTGTTCAGCGTTATGTAGACGGGAAGGCGGTTAGAAAGTTGATTTACGTGCCTGAAAAAATGGTCAGCTTAGTGGTATGACTCATTCATTGAAATTGCGCTTAGGGGTGTTGTTTCTATCCTTTGCATTAGTTGGATGCGGCTTTCAGTTGCGTGGCACAGAGTCTGCGATGAGCTTGCCCGAACCCTATGCTGTACAGGTGAAATCATCCTACCCGCGATTGAATCAACTATTTGAACAGGAACTTAACTGGCAGGGATACACGGTAGTGCGCGCCAATCCTGACTACTTGATTCAGGTGCAGAATGAATATTCAACAATGTATGAGTTCTCGTTCAACACAGAGTTTGATCAGCCGTTCAAACAGTTGTTCTATCGTTTGACGTACACCATTTCTGACTCTCAGGGTCAAGTCATTAACGATTTACCAGAATTGGAATTGAAAAATGACTTTTTCAATCCATCGGGTAGTTACCTGCAACAGGCTGTCGCGGAAGATGCAGCGCTGGATCAAATCCGTAAGAAAGCTGCCCGGGAGATCGGAAATATTCTGCGTCTGAAAATTGTCAATCGGACAGGGGGTTAGATCTAAATCTGACAATGCAACTCACGCGTGAAGAACTGTGGCGTCGAAATGACATTGATCTGCGCTACCTGATATATGGCAAAGAGTTGTATCTCGTCGAACGATGTGTGCAGATAATTCGCGAGCGGGCGAAAAAGAACGACTATTTGGAGCGCATTTCCATGACTGTCACCAATGACTTTCAATGGGAGACATTCGTCGATCAAATTGCACAACTTGATCTGTTTGGTTCCAGAAAACTCGTTGAGTTGCGACTGCCACCAAGCGGGAGGCCCGGTGCACAGGGCGGAAAGGTTCTAACTGAATGCCTCAATGCACCAAGTGAAGATAACATCGTTGTTGTGATCGCAGGTGCGCTCGAATCCTCCATCAAGAAATCGGCCTGGTTTAAGGCGTGGAACGCCAAGGCAGTGATTGTCGATAATCCTGAAATGTATCGAGATGAATTTCGTGGTTGGATCAGAAATTCTCTGGACCGCGGCAAGGTCGTTTACGACCCGGATGTTGTTGCGCGGTTGAGTTATTACTTCGAAGGGAATATGCTTGCTGCGGCCAATGAGATTCGAAAGTTGGTGGCCGGTAACGATGGGTCCCGAATTACAGTCGATGAGATTGATCGAATCGTTGCAGATCAAGCGCGATTCAATGTATTTTCTTTTGCGGATAGCTGTCTGGCAGGCAATTCAGCCCGAGCCCTGCGACAATTGACCGTGCTGAAGAATGAGGGCACCGAGCCAGTGCTGGTATTGTGGACGATAACAAGAGAGTTGAGAACAGTCCACCGAATTGCTTTCGCAGTTGCGAATGGATTGCAGACTGATGCTATATTCAGTAAACTGAGAATATGGAGATCACGCCAGAAGGTGATACAACAAGCCGCGAAAAGACTCGGGGTCAACGGCAGTGCGGTTGTGATGCGACGGCTGGCAAGAGCAGACAGAATATTGAAAGGGCGCGAGTCCGCCCAAGCAGGCAACATTTGGGATGAATTTGAGAATATTGTTCTGCATATTTGCGGGATAGCTAAGGGAGTTATTTGAACTATGGGAACACAGACGCAGCAGGTGTTTGATATTGCTGCCTATGTTGGGCAAGTAGCGGTTGATGCGCGTACCGCATCGCGCGAAATTGCGCGATCAACGACAGCTCAAAGAAATCAGGCACTTCTGGCGACAGCTGACAAAATTGAATCGTCGCGTGAAAAGATACAGCAGGCCAATCGGACTGATCTTGATTTGGGACGAAAATCGGGTCTTTCAGGTGCAATGCTTGACCGTCTTGAACTCACTGATGCACGAATTGAACTGATGGCTCAGGGCCTTCGCGAAATTGCCGAACTGCCAGATCCGGTTGGTGAAGTTTCTGAAGTAGTTCAACGACCTTCCGGAATTCGAGTCGGGCGTATGCGCGTACCTTTGGGGGTGATTGGAATCATCTACGAATCGCGGCCCAGCGTAACTGCCGAAGCAGGGGGGTTATGCCTAAAATCCGGGAATGCGGTAATACTGCGAGGCGGCTCAGAAGCGTTCAACTCGAATATTTCGATTGTTGAGTGTTTGCAGCACGGTCTTAACTGCGCCGGATTAAGTACCGATGTCATTCAATTTATTGAATCAACGGACCGCAGCGCAATTGATGCCATGATCAGCATGGAAGACTGTGTTGATGTCATTGTCCCGCGTGGCGGCAAAGGATTGATTGAAAGAATATCTTCTCAATCGCGCATTCCTGTCATTAAACATCTCGATGGAGTTTGTCATGTTTATGTTGACGACGATGCCTGTCTGGATAAAGCAATGGCGATCGTCATGAATTCCAAGACCCATCGGTATGGAGTGTGCAACGCTGCGGAAACGCTACTCGTTGGACACAACATCGCCCAAAAGTTTCTACCAGATGTTGCCGCAGCGCTGAAAGAAAAAGGTGTGGAACTTAGGGGATGTGAACGCAGTCGAATCATTTGTCCTGAAATGCTCGAAGCAGTTGAAGACGATTGGTATGAAGAATACCTAGCACCAATATTGGCGGTTCGAGTCGTCGACAATTTGGATCAGGCCATGGACCATATTGAGCAGTATGGGTCTGAGCATACAGATTGCATCGTTACCCAGAATTTTTCGCACGCAGAACGCTTTATGCGAGAGGTCAATTCGAGTTCGGTGATGGTGAATGCCTCGACAAGGTTTGCGGACGGATTTGAATACGGTTTGGGAGCGGAAATTGGGATCAGCACCAACAAATTGCATGCTCGCGGGCCTGTTGGTCTGGAAGGACTGACCATGCAAAAGTATGTGGTCTATGGTGATGGCACCGTGCGAGAGTAGCCTTGTCTTTACTGAATTGTTGAATTTAATCGAAGTGGAGAGTTGACATGAAACCAATTGGGGTATTTGGCGGAACATTTGATCCGATTCATATCGGACACATCTATCCAATACTTGACGTATGTGAAATTACTGGGATCGATGAGGTTCGCTACATTCCCAACGCGCGCCCCGGGCATCGTCCCACACCGCGTACTGACCCGAATCATCGCTGGAACATGACGGTTTTGGCTCTGGAAGAATATCCGCAACTGGTTGCAGATGATCGGGAAATTAAGCGACCAGGCAAATCTTTCATGGTGCCGACGCTTCGCTCCCTGCGTACAGAAAATCCTTTTCGGCCGTTGTGTCTGATTCTGGGGATGGATGCCTTTTTACAGATCAGGCACTGGTACTGGTGGGCAGATGTGTTAAGGTTGGCGAATATTATTGTTATGAATCGACCTGGTGCGAAGATTCCCAATGTACTCCCCGTGTGGTGGGAGCAGGCTCTGCAGACTCAGAACCGAATACTTTATGAGCGTCTTGCGGGAAACATCGTACATGTTGACGTTTCATTCATTGATGTGTCAGCGACTCGGCTCAGGGTCAGTATGTCACGTGGGGATGAGAGTCCCGAGGGCCTCCCCGAGTCAGTCGCTCAATACATTGCTCAGCATCAAATCTATACTGCTCAAGGAGTTGCTGCCTAGTTGGAGTCCGATCAAATTCTGCAGCCGATTGTTGATTCAATTGAAGAGGCAAAAGGGCTGAACGTTCAGATTCTCGATGTTCGGGAACTGACTGACGTAACCGACCACATGGTCGTAGTTTCTGGCACATCTGTTCGACATGTCAAATCTATAATGAAGACAGTCGTAGAGCGATTAACGGGTTTTGGTTGCAAGCCGAATGGTGTAGAAGGTGAGCAACACTCACAGTGGATTCTACTTGACTATAGCAGTGTTATTGTCCACGTGATGTTGGCGGAGACACGCGAATTTTATGATCTTGAAAGACTCTGGGACCGCACCTTAAAAAATTCGGTTGACGCGCTGGACGAAAAGGCGTTGGGTTGAGTTTCGAAGAATCGGACCGACCTTGGTAACTGGCCGTGGCACTGAAAGCCCCTCGGGTGTTTCTGGCGTCTAGCTCACCGCAGCGCTTTCGTTTGCTGCAGGCAATGGAGTTGGATTTTTCAGTCATATCTCCTGATATTGATGAAACACCTAAGAACGATGAAAGTCCAAGAAACTATGTTTTGCGTCTTGCAGTACAAAAGTCAGCTGATGCGGTTCAGATGGCGCCTCAATCTTCATTTGAAAGAATTTTCGTTGGTGCAGATACTTGTGTCAGTATTGATGAACACAAACTCGGTAAACCAGAAAACCTGGCGGAAGCCCGCCAAATGCTGGAGTTATTATCCGGTCAAATTCATCAAGTTTACTCAGCGGTTTCGGTAACCAATTGTCGAATTACCCGATGCGTAGTTGCTGTCAGTGAGGTTGAATTTAATCATCTGACTGAGACCCAAATCCAGTCTTATCTGGCGAGTGGAGAATCTGAAAACCGAGCGGGTGCCTATGCCATTCAAGGGCGGGCCGTAGCATTCGTAAAGAGGGTTGTCGGATCGTTAACATCGGTAATCGGAATGCCGGTCAAAGAAACGGCAGAATTGCTGGAACTTGCAGGTGTTTCTGTCCCATCATATGCCAGCGTTGCTGGAAATGTACTTGCCGAGTTTCAGTTCGAGCACTGTTGGCCAGATGATTACTACATCTGAGTAAGTCAAGGAAAAAACGAAATTCTCTGATCCAACATCTGGGTCACTTTCCCCAGATCAGGCAAAGCAATCTATGTTCATCAAGTTATTCAGAATAGGAAGTCGCATTCTTGCTTGGTTGAGTGCTGTTGTACTTTTGCTGATATTGTTCGCAGTGCTGCTTCTGACCAATCTGAATTCATTTACCCCATCGTTAATTGAATACGTAGCAGCCACACAGGGTACCGATCTGAAACTTGGGTTTGTTCGTGCTGGCTGGGTTGACCAGAACGCGGTTATAAGAATCGATGAGTTGGAAATTGAACGACAAACACAAAGGGAGTTCATTGAACTGACAGCTGATCAGGTTGAAGTTCAGATTTCTCTGCCATGGTTTGGACAGAACTGGGAAATAAAGAAATTCGAGATTGTTAAACCCAAGGTCACGACGAATCGCTTTGAAACAAAAGACACTCAGCCACTTCAAACTCAGTTCGACTTCAACGACGCTGGCATGTTACCGGCGGGGTTGGGGGTTTTGTCATCAGTTAGGCAAATTAATGTTGAAGATGGTGAATACGAGTTCAGGTTCGACAGAAGTGTTAATCCGGTCGACTTCACAGGTGGATTCTCAGTCGAAGGGCAAAGTGCGCAGGATTTGAGCTTAGTGTCCGTCAATATGACGTCAAACGAGCATTCTGAAATGCTTGTTACCTTGAATATTGCTAAATCCAAACGAGAGGATGGTCAGGAAGCAACCGATTTAGAACTCATCGCAAAGTCAGCTGAAATAGCCCGACTGGCACCGATTGTTAACAATGTACCTAGAATCTCAGCACTTAACCTGGCAAGTCTAGATACCAGAATTAATGCTGGTGCGGATGCAC
>CAZYSR010000228.1:0-2102 GCA_964649525.1 uncultured Gammaproteobacteria bacterium | reverse complement strand
ACCGCCCTGCCACTCCAATATGCGCTGGAGGAATAGTACTTCGGATCATTTTGACAAAATTTTTTGATTCATTTTCTTCCCCTCTCACTGACTGAAGGAGCCCGTTGGAAGTGTCTAAACCTCTTTGGCAACCTGACTCCGATTCGATCGATCAAGCCAACATCACTCAATTCGCCAAGCAGGTAGGCTCCCGCTACAAAATTAGCCTAAACACCTACGACCAACTTCATCGTTGGTCCGTTGACCATTCCGAAGCTTTTTGGCAGGAAGTCTGGCAGTTCTGTGATGTCCGCGCATCCAAATTGTGCGGCACCATCGTTCAAGACAAAAACGAAATGCCAGGTTCGCGTTGGTTTGCGAAAGCAGAACTGAACTTCACCGAAAACCTGCTTCGAAAGAACGACGAAACAATAGCAATCATTTCCCGCGGCGAAAGCAAACGCGACCGAACCATCTCATACAGTGAACTGCATTGCCAAGTCAATAGACTGGCACGTGCGTACCGGGAACTTGGGATTAAACCCGGAGACCGTATTGTCGCTTACATGCCCAACATTCCTGAAACGGTAATATGTGTGCTAGCTGCAGCAGCCTGCGGCGCAGTCTGGTCATCCTGTTCACCGGATTTTGGTGCTCAGGGAGTCATTGACCGTTTCGGTCAGGTCAACCCGAAAATCCTGATTTCCGTTGATGGCTACACCTACAACGGCAAAAAATTCGATATTTCTGGGAAACTGAAAGAAATACTCGAAAACCTGCCTACCCTAGAAAAGCATATTTTGGTTCCATACCTCGATGCACAAACATCACACAGCCTGGAGGGTGTAGTCACTCTGGAAGAATTTGTGGCAAACTACTCTACCGACCCAATTGAATACCCACAACTGCCGTTTAATCACCCTCTCTACATTCTGTTTTCTTCTGGAACCACCGGCAAACCCAAATGCATTATTCACGGTGTCGGTGGCACACTAATTCAACACCTTAAGGAACACCGACTTCATGTCAACCTCAAGCACGGAGATAAACTGTTTTTCTTCACCACATGCGGGTGGATGATGTGGAACTGGCTGGTCACCGCACTGGCATCAGAAATAACAATCGTTCTTTACGAAGGCTCGCCCTTCCATCCCAAGCCTGATGTGTTTTTCGACTACGTTGAACAGTATGGCATCAACCATTTGGGCATTTCTGCAAAATTTATCGACTTCATATCAAAGTCTGGTGTGCGCCCGATCGAAACACATGATTTGTCTACCCTTCGCACACTTATGTCCACTGGATCACCACTGAATCCAGAGGGTTTTGATTACGTATACGACTCTGTCAAGAAGGATCTCTGCCTGGCTTCGATATCCGGAGGCACGGATCTGATCTCCTGCTTTGTTCTGGGCAATCCAATCTTGCCCGTCTGGAAAGGTGAAATTCAGTGTCGAGGACTAGGCATGGATATTGCTGTATTTGATGACAGCGGAAAAGAAGTCCCAAATGGTACGAAAGGCGAACTTGTCTGTCGTAATTCATTTCCGTCAATGCCAGTTGGGTTCTGGCAAGACGAAAACGATTCGAAGTATCGGGCGGCATACTTTGAGCGCTTTCCGGGTAACTGGCATCATGGCGATTATGTCGAACTTACAATCCATGGAGGGATGATCGTTTATGGCCGTTCTGATGCAGTCCTCAATCCCAGCGGCGTTCGCATTGGAACGGCTGAAATCTATCGCCAGGCTGAACAGATTGATGAAGTGATTGAAAGTCTGGTGATCGGACAGCGCTGGGATGGCGACACCCGAGTGGTTCTTTTTGTTCGCCTTCGAGAGGCTCTCGTTCTAGATAACGAATTGCAGACAAAAATCAGGAGCATTATTCGAACTAATGCCTCTCCGCGGCATGTGCCAGCCAAGATCATTCAGGTCGCTGACATTCCAAGAACTAGGAATGGAAAAATTACTGAAGTGGCGGTCAGAAAGCTAGTTCACGGAGAGTCTATTGACAATCTTGAGGCGCTGGACAACCCGGAAGCTCTAGACCTTTATCGAAACATTCCTGAACTGCAGACCGATTGAGAATTCTGCTGCCACACACTACGATGAGCCAATATC
>CAZYSR010000227.1:0-8371 GCA_964649525.1 uncultured Gammaproteobacteria bacterium | reverse complement strand
CACCAACTACAACTTTCGAATTGATGCCAATAAACTTCAACCTGCATTAGACCAATTCGCTCAGTTTTTCATCGCACCGTTATTTCCAGAGCAGCAAATCGACCGGGAACGAGCGGTTGTCCATGCTGAATACGAAATGCGCACTCAGCGCGATTCAGTGCGACGCTGGTCAGCGATGCGACAAGCCTACAATCAAAATCACCCAGCATCCCGATTTGCGTCTGGCACCAAAGATACGCTAGCCGGAGATATCCGCGATGAACTGATTCAGTTTTTCGAAGAAAAGTACAGTGCTAATCTAATGAACCTGGTAGTTTTGGGGCGTGAGCCGTTGGACCAGCTGCAGATGTGGGTGGAGGATAAATTTTCCGACATCAGAAACAATCAGTACGCTGAACGGGAAATCACAGAACCTCTGTTTAGTCCAGGTACTTTACCAGCATTACTGAAGTTCAAAACGTTGAAACATGAGCCAACTTTGGCCCTCATGTTTCCGCTGGAAAATCTTGATCCGTACTGGCGTGAACGCCCCGGATCTTACATAGCTCATTTACTTGGACACGAAGGACAGGGTAGCCTTCTGTCTGAGCTAAAGGACAAAGGATGGGCACTTGGACTTTTTGCTTCGCCGAGTGACACTGGAATTACAACTTCAGCGTTCAACGTTCATATCTCTCTGACTGAGGAGGGGTATCAGAACTGGGATCAAGTTACGGGATATGTTTTTCAATACATCCGAGAAGTTCGAAAACGTGGAATAGAGGAGTGGCGATTTAAGGAGAACCAGATTCTTGCTGAGATTGAATTTCGATTCGCTGAGCTAGATGATCCCGCAAGTGCAGTAACTGGCCTGGCATCTCATCTTCATAAATACCCTCAGGACGAGCTGTTTCCAGCTCTATACCTGGTCGAAAATTATGACCCGGACCTGATAGCTGATGTTCTGGATCGAATGACACCCGAGAATACTTTAGTAGTTCTCGCTGGCGCGACCGTGGAAACTGACCAAATTACGCCCTACCTGCGATCTGAATTCTCGATCACAAAAATTGAATCAGAAATGGTTGCAAACTGGAAGTCGGATGTTGCAGATACCTCGAATTGGCTGCCACAAAGGAACGAATTTCTTCCAGAAAATCTAGATTTGGTCGCAGGCAACGAAACGAACGTGCCGGAGCGTATTACTAACAGTCCCGGATTCGAGTTGTGGCATCAGACCGACACCTCGTTTGATGTTCCGCGTGCAAGTTTCTTTGTGACTGTGCGAAGCCCGGTAACAAAGTCATCCGCGAAAAACTCGATTCTGCTGTCCTTGTATATCGATGCGCTTAATGATCAGTTAAATGAGTATGTCTACCCAGCCCTGATTGCTGGACTTGACTTCAGTCTCTATCCCCATTCGCGCGGCTTCAGTTTCCGAATTTCTGGATTCAATGACAATCAGTCGGCTTTACTGGAGCGAATACTTGATACGCTAGAGTCTGCTGAATTTGATCTAGACCGGTTTGAGATTCACCGACAGGAAATGATTCGCGACATTGAGAACAGTCGCAGAGATACAGCCTATCGTCGTACCATTTCGGATTTCTATTCGACAATTCTAGTTCCCAATTGGAGTGAAGAAGAGCAGTTGCGTGTGTTGGATGAAATCGACTTTGAAGACCTTCTGGCATTTGGTAGTGAAGTTCTAGAACGAATCAATGTTGTAGCGCTTTCGCACGGTAATGTTGAGTACGAAACCTCAAAATCAATGGGACAGATGGTTGCAACTCTTGTCGATTCCGAGAACGTAGTTGAGGTACACAAATCCGATGTGGTTGTTCTTCCGGGTGAAGGTCCATACCGACGACTTATTGAAATAGAGAATGCAGATTCAGCGATTTCGCTTTACCTTCAAGGTGCTGACAAGTCGCTTCGTGAACGGGCATACATGAGTCTCTTGTCTCAAATTATTCAGACACCCTTTTTCTCCGATTTGCGCACAGTGCAACAAATGGGATATGTGGTTTTCTCACACTACATTCCGGTTGGACGAGTACCTGGAATCATGTTCGTAATTCAATCTCCAGATGTTGTGCCAGATGACATGAATGCTGCAGTTGAAGTTTTCCTTGACAACTTTCCAGACTGGCTGGCAGAGCGGGTAAACAATGACGAATTTGAAGCATACAAAAGCGGCATCACTGGGCAGTTGTTGAAGAAATATGACTCACTAGGTGAAAAGTCCGAATTCTATTGGACTGCAATTGACCAAAAAGAATTTAATTTTGATGGCCGGGAGGTCTTGGCTCAGGAAATCGAGAAGATTGATCGTCAATCATTTGATCAGTTTGTACAAAATTTACTGATTGGAAAGTCTGATCATCGATTAGTCGTTCTGGGCTATGGCGAGAGCCACGGGCTGCCTGTTGATCAGGTAAAGAGTGTCGGGCTTACGATCACAGATCTCGAAAGTTTTAAGCAGGGATTGGAACTGTTTCCACAGGGTTAGTTCGAATTGAATAATACGATTGATCAACTAGTTCATCAGTTAAGTGAATTGCTCACTAAACGCGGTTGGAAGATTGCCACAGTCGAGTCCTGTACGGGTGGTATGATCTCCGAGGCGATTACGCGAAAACCAGGCAGTTCTGACTGGTTTGAACGGGGGTTTGTAACTTACAGCAATGATGCAAAGCAGGAGTTGGTTGGTGTGAGTTCTGATTCACTTCGCGATCATGGTGCTGTATCAAGTGTTGTAGCGCGCGAAATGGCTGCTGGCGGCATTCAGTCAAGTCGTGCAGATCTGGCTGTATCAGTTACAGGTGTAGCAGGACCTGACGGCGGAAGTGAAGAAAAGCCAGTGGGTACAGTCTGGATTGCTTGGGCAGGTCGCAATGGAAAGGTAATCGATCAAGGATATCTGTTTCCCGGCGACCGGCAGCAGGTTCGCCTAGCTTCTGCTCAAAGCGCATTTGCTGGGGCGATAGAATTTCTAAACAGCAGGTGACTGAAACTCAATCTCGGCGACTGTTTGTTGCTTTGTGGCCTGAGGATGAAGTCAGGACGAAGCTGTCAAACAAGCAACTCGAATTAAACCTTGGGGATTATGGTCGCCTAATTCCTGCCGCAAACCTTCACATCACATTGCTTTTTATGGGAGATGTGCCACTTAACGAAATTCCAGAGATTGAAAGCTTTGTGAAATCAATAGAACTGACACCTTTCTCCTTTACCATCAGCAAGATTGGATTTTGGCCGCACAACAAAATTGTTTGGGCGGGGCCAGAGGATACAAAACCAGAGTTGGAAGAATTGTCGAATCAGATTCAAATCGGATTAAAGAGATATGTGTCGGGTCGACGAAAATTTACACCACACGTAACACTTGCTAGAAAAGTCAAACGCCGTGTGCAATGCGCCTTGACTCCAATTGAATGGCGAGTAGGAAAAGTCTATCTTGTTCGATCCGTTTTAAGTCACAAAGGCTCACAGTACAAATTGATTGCCTCTTCTGGAGGTTCAGATTAGTCAACCAAAGTCGCAGCGACTGAACCAAACTCACCCAAGTCACAGATAACCCGATCGCCTGATCGGATGGGCTTAGGAAGACCGCACACTCCGGTGGTGATGTACTGACCTGATTCGATCGCAATGCCGCGTATACGTAGTTGGTTGACGACCCAGTTTAGTGCCGTTAACGGATTGCCTAAAGCATCTTTGCCAGTACCTTCGGAAACCACTTCGTCATTAACAATGAGTCTGGTTGGTGCCTTTTGAAGACTAGCTGTGTCCCAGTCAGCTGTCGTAGCTGCACCTAACACCCAATCTCGTCCACAAGCACAATCCGCCAGCAATGTTGCTGCACCGACTGTAGCGAATTCGGAAATTCTGGAATCTGGAAACTCAAGGCTAGGATGGAGGCTATCAACTGCTTCCACAATTTCTTCAACTTCGTAGGGTTCAGATCGCGTGTCCAGACTTCGACCAAATCGGAATGCGAATTCAGCCTCGGCAACAGCCATGTGATTGCCTGCCATTGACAATACCGCACCATCGGAGTGGATCCGAGATTCGAGGTACGGCCCTTCAAGTGGAGCGGTAACCCCAATATGGTTTTGTCCACCCGCGCTGGTCGCAGCAATTTTCCATCCGGCGATAGACGAATCAGCGAGTTCGGTAAAGTAAAGTTGTGCCTCCCTACCTTCCGTTTCGTTTCTAGGTTTGCAATGCGCTGGAAGAGCGTTAATGGTTTCGCCGGCACATTGCAGTGCCCAGAGTGTTGCTGCAGCTTGACGGGAACGATTCTCGGTCATATCAGAGTGCCAAAATGATCAAAGGGTTTCTATCGTTCCAAGTATTTTCGCTTACCTTTAACTTCCTCCCATTCAGCGGCATCCGGTGGTGCCGGAATCATAGAAGAAATAACTAGCCAAATCAGGCTTAGCTCTGCATTCAAATCCAAAAATTCGTTATGCTCTTCTGGAAGGTCATCTTCTGCGAATATTGCAGTTATTGGGCACTCTGGTTCACAAAGGCTGCAGTCAATGCATTCTTCAGGATCAATAACCAGCATGTTGGGCCCTTCATGAAAGCAGTCCACAGGGCAAACTTCCACGCAATCGGTGTACTTGCATTTAATGCAAACTTCCGTGACGACGTAAGTCATAGGCTCAGTTGATCAAAAGGTCAATTCGAAAAATCACTAAATTAATTTGGGTCAATAATTCCGAAATCAAGATACAACAACTACTTTGGCTCGATTTTGGAATGGGTTCATTTCGATGAAATAAACTCCAAGTATGCGCTCAAAGTCCCTGGCAGTTGGCCTGCCTCCAAGTAAAACGCAAAGAGAGGACCGCAAAGCCCTATATTAAATCGGATTTTGATTAACTGATTGGGGAATTTTGCGAAATCAACTAGTTCAGAGCTTTTACTCGACGCGTATCAATCAATGTTCAAATTTGAAATCAATTCTGATTGAAATGGGAGATTAGGGGGGGCCTAAGGTCAGTTTACAACTGCAAAGCATCGAAAGGTAGTTGCAATTCGCATTGACTTACTCCCACAAGATTTTGAATCTATTAACTGTATCCTATAGGATACAATGTTACATACATTAATCGTTGGAATGATGTAAGTTGATGAAAAACAAACAGAAAACCCAATCTCAAACTGTCGGTGATTCTTTCAATTCAACCCAGGAAGTCATTGATTATTTGCACGAGGCGTTTGAAAATGGGTCTCCACAACTGATTTCGGCCACACTTGGCGAGGTTGCTAAATCAAAAGGAATGACTGCTATCGCAGCTGAATCCGGGTTAGGCCGTGAAAGCTTATACAAAGCCCTTTCGCTTAAAGGCAATCCGAGTTTTTCGACAATTCTCAGTGTACTACGCTCACTAGGACTGAAGTTGCTGCCATCGGAATGTTCATCAGCAACAGCGTCGGATGTTGGCAATATTGTTTCTTGGGAATGCGGCTCACCAAGCTGTTCCAATGATATTTACCTCTTTGTTTGTTCTGAGAGTTCAAATTCTCAAACAATCATCAAGTCTCCTGACACCGATTCGTTCTAGCACATTCCCAATAAACGAGACAAGCTATATGGACAGCGTGACATACTTGAAGCTCATGGGCGAATCTCGGGGATTTCAGCAATCAGCAGAATTGATCGAATGTGATATTCACCGTTTGAACGCCAGTGCAGGTGAGGCTTCCCCAATCGGTGAAGAAACTGGTTGGCGTTCCCATCATGTTTGGGTGTCTCTAAAATTAGTCAGTCACCATAATCTCGCTCTTGCTCTCTTACTAAGATTGAAATGTTTTTTGTCCTTGCATAGCATCGACCTCGTGTATGGGCATAGACTGACTCAACTTTTCGACAAATTAAACATTTATCAGACTCAAACATCGGATGACCTGGAAGGAATATTTCAACGAGTAAATCGAGACAGCCCAGTCAAGCTGATTGCTACTATCAGTTCGGAGGAGAGATTCGAACCTCAAGATCCTTCCATCAGTACGATCAATTCACTGAAAGATTCTTTCACCTTTATGGAAGAGTATGTCGAGATTTGGGCAAACAAGCGCTCTAGGATGTACACTTCGAGTAGTCCGTGGCAATATCATTTTGAAAGCTTGGAGCCTTTTTTTGAATTTCTCAATTCAAGCGAAAAGCTCGCAGCCAGAATCGCTTGTCAGAACGGAGTGATAAAACGCATGTTATCTGGTTCGGAAGCTGACGCCGGTCCGAACTAGCTCAGGAACTCTGAATGTCAGCAAACTACAAATGGGGAATGCTGTTCGTAGTTCTCAGGCGCGTTCAATCACCGTGTATTACTCTTTTTCCAGTTCTTTTAACTCGAAGAGCAATTGCAGTGCTTCAAGCGGATTTAACTCTTCGGGCTGAACTTGTTTGAGCCGCTCAAGAACAGGTGACGAGGGCACACTGAATAATGAAGTCTGCACCGTACCCTGGACCTGTACAAGTTCACTTTCGACTGCTCTACTTGAAAGTCTCGCTAAGCGATTTTTCGCATCGCCAATTACTTTAACTGGAATTCCGGCGAGTTTGGCAACCTCAATCCCATAACTCTGGTTTGCTGCACCTTCTTTGACATCGTACATGAACACAATGTCGCCTTTGTGTTTTACTGCATCCAGATGCAGGTTTATTGCGCCCGGATACTCATTGGCCAATTCAGTAATTTCGAAGTAGTGTGTGGAAAACATTGTCATCGCCCGAACTTCGTTCAGTAGACTGACCGCACAAGCCCAAGCGAGAGCAAGTCCATCGTAGGTGCTTGTGCCTCGGCCAATTTCATCAACGAGAACTAAGCTGTTTTCAGTTGCACTATGCAAGATGGCAGCCATTTCTGTCATTTCGACCATAAAAGTCGAGTTTCCAGCAACCAAGTCATCGGCTGCGCCAATGCGGGTAAATATTCGATCAATGGGGCCAATCTTTGCAGCGTTCGCCGGAACGAAAGAACCAGTGTGACTGAGCATGACAATCAGTGCCGTTTGGCGCATATAGGTGCTTTTACCACCCATGTTCGGCCCGGTGATCAGCAACAGACGTTTGTGTGGACTAAGTTCGGTACTGTTTGAAACAAAAGGTTTGGTTAGAACAGCCTCGACCACGGGGTGTCTGCCATGATCTATAGAGATTCCCTGGGTCTTCACAAGTTCAGGGCGGTTTAGATCTAACTCCTCTGACAGAATCGCAAAATTGCTCAAAACGTCAATTTCCGCTAAAGCCTGAGAGGTTGCTTGTATGGCGGATACAAACTGTTGCAAATGCTCAATTAGAGCTTCATAGAGTTCTTTTTCTCGACCAAGTGCCTTCTCTTTGGCATTCAGTATGCGACGTTCAAATGAAGCGAGTTCCGGGGTGATGTATCGCTCAGATGATTTCAGTGTCTGGCGACGTTTGTAATCTTCAGGAATCTGGTCGGCAGCAAGCCTTGAGACTTCAATGTAGTATCCGTGAACCCGGTTGTAATGAACCTTTAGATTCTTGATTCCAGTTCTTTCTCTTTCTCTGGTTTCAAGGTCGATGAGGGCTTGGCCCGAGTCATCCCGAAGTTGGTTCAGCTCGTCAAGCTGCGCATCGTAGCCTTTCCGAATGACACCACCATCTCGCAATACTGATGCAGGTTCGTCTAGTATGGCTCGACCCAGCAGATCAGTTAGATCAGGAAGTGGATCCATACGGGAGCAAAGCGTCTGCATTTCAGAACATTCTTCGGGGGCCAGCAATTCAACCAGAGAAGGAATTGAACGCAAAGCGTCTTTCAGGCGTACCAAATCTATAGGTTTGGCAGTTCGTGTCGCTATTCTGGAAGCAATTCGCTCAATGTCACCAATATGGCGTAATGCCGTAGCGATGCGTCCAAAGTCAGTGTTCTCTAGAATGTGTTCAATGATCTGATGCCGTCTTCTAATTTCTTCGTGATCACGAACCGGATAGCGAAACCATCTACGAATTTGTCTGGAACCCATTGCAGTTGAACATTTGTCGAACAGATTGATGAGGCAGTAGTTTTCGTCTCCCATGAGTGTTGTTTCAATTTCAAGATTCCGCCAACTGTGGGAATCAATTAGAACAAATTCATCGGAACGCTCGATCTTCAGACCATGTATATGAGTTAGTTCCTTTCCCCAAACATCAATTGCATACTGTAGCAACGCTCCTGCGGTAGCGGATGCTTCCGGATGCTGTTCGCATTCGAAAGCAGTCAGATTCTTTACTTGAAATTGTTTTTCCAAGAGTGATTTGGCTCGATCAAAGTTGAAATACCAGCCTGAGACTTCTTGAGCATGCTTGAACTGAAAGTCATTCACATAGTCCGCCACATCAGAATGAAGAATTTCCGCAGGTTTGATT
>CAZYSR010000226.1:0-3333 GCA_964649525.1 uncultured Gammaproteobacteria bacterium | reverse complement strand
GCGGTGCAAACCACATTGGACGCTCCCAGAACGACGCTTCTCCAAAACTGGCATTGAGTTCTACCCAGCGATCATGTAGGACACTCTTGCGGATACCGCGGGCAGATTCCTTTTGTCTGTGCGGCCAGTGCATTTTGTAGTGCAATCCCAACACTTCACTGCTACGCTGTCTCAGGTAGCGTGAATTGTTCTGATGTGAGTGAAACCGGTTGACATCAACATAACCCAAATCCATGGTTGGTGCGCCTTCGGCAATCCATTCAGCCAGCGCGCGACCGGCGCCGGGACTGAGTTCAACACCCTCCGAGTTATAGCCTGCTGAAACATAAAGATTGGGGTGCCCGGACACCTCACCCATCATGAACAGCAAGTCTGGTGTGAAACTCTCGGGACCAGCCAGAAATCTCGCAATTCCAGCGGTTTCAAGATCCGGCAGAATTTCAGCCGCCTTACTGAACGGTAGTGCAAACTGATCCCAATCTTCCGGCAGTTCAATGAATGGTACGTCCGCCGGTATCTGACTGAAGTCAAGAGGCTTGCCTTTCGGCTCAAATGAGCCCACCAGCCACTTTCCAGCATCCTCCTTGATGTAGCAGTGCCCGTCAGTATCTCTCAGCACCGGTAAATCTGACGTCGCACCGGACATGGGCTCTGTAACGACGTAGTAATGCTCGCACGGATAAAGCGGCACATGAACACCAAGCTGTGCGGCTAATTCGCGGGTCCAAAGTCCGCAAGCCAGTACCAGCGTCTCGCAGCGAATGGTCCCTAGAGTCGTTTCCAACTGAAATTCTTCAGATTGCACTTGGTGCAACTCTAACACTTCACAGCCTTCGACAACCTTGACCCCGCTTTGCTTGGCGCCTGCAATCAGCGACTGAGTCGTATCCACCGGGTTCGTCTGACCGTCTTTTGGAATATAGATTGCACCAACAATTTGATGCTCGTCAATCGCTGGGTAAATCTCTTTAGCCTCAGTGGGGGAAATCATGTGAGCTTCAATATCGAAACTGCGCGCAATGGATGCGACAGTCTGCGTTTCGTACAAACGTTCAGACGTCCGACATACACCCAGCGTTCCGTTCTGCTTGAACCCTGGCGATACCCCGGTTTCCTGTTCCAGTCGCGCATATAGATCAACGTTGTACTTTCCAAGTTCCGTCAAGGAATGAGTCGATCTGAGCTGCATAATCAGGCCAGCAGCATGCCAGGTTGTGCCGGAAGTGAGTTGATGTCGCTCTAGTAGAACGACATCGTCAAAGCCCTGCTTGGCCAGGTGATAGGCAACACTTGCCCCAGCAACACCACCTCCACAGATGATGACTTGGGAATGTCGCGGGAGGATCAAAGCCCCTGTGCCCGGTTCAGCCGCTCGAATTTTCTGCTATCGGTTTCATGGGGGAGGCGGTCGCATGGCCTACTCCCCTGAGGTAGTCGCTGATCCGGGTTAATAAAGTATGAAGGTAATAGCGACGCACCTGGACGACACCGCGAATGTCATTGCGTCTCATCGCGGCAATGATTTCCGCAGTCTCCATTTCCTGATCGTGAATGACATCACTCCAGACTAGATTAGGGAGGAAGGTAATCCAGATTCGAGCGGAACGATAGTAAAGATTGTCAGTAATTTCACGTAAAGGCGCACTGCCAACTAGTGAAATCAGAACTTCGTGCAGATCGTTGCATAACCGACCATAAGCCTCGCTGTCAGGCCCGTCGTACATTAACTTCGTCCGACTCAGAAGCGCCTCCATTGCACTGATGTGTTCGCTATTGATCATCCTGGGTGACAACTCGGAAATCAGTTCCGTCAAATACATTCGAAGGTCATAAACCTCTTTCATTGTCTTGATGTCAATGTCAGTTACAACCGTGCCGACTCCGCTTCGTATGTCTACCAGACCTTCGTATTGCAATCGCTGTAGGACCCGTCGAATTGGTGTGCGACTCACATTAAACTCATCTGCCAGTTCGATCTCGCCAATCACAGTGTGGGGTGGATAGTGAAGAAGCGATATCCGCTCTCGAATGACTTGATAGATTCTTTGATGTCGTTCATTCGCCGACTCTTTCGCGTTGCGCACGGTTCCTAGACTGATCGATTTCGGCTCATTCAAATTCCGATTATTAGTGTTTTTATTATCTGTACGCATCTTTGGGACTTTCTTTCAACGCAATCTGAACAATTACGCCCGGGACACTCAACCTACACACCTAAATGAAATAGACCGGCGGCTGAAAGGAGTAAGCAAATTTGATTTTACTGAAATTATTCGGTTGACTATATTCTACTATTAATATAACATCTGTATACAGCTCGGTCAGAGCATCACAAATGAAGACAAATGAGCAACTTTGAATCGAGCGATTGTCAATTAAGCAATAGATAGGAGATAGGTCATGTCAATAAAGTTTACGCGTCGCGATCTGCTTAAAACCGCGGCTGCGGGTGGTACGGTTGCCGCAACATCATCGTTCCCGTTCATCAATTCGGCGCACGCTGCCGAACCTCTGTCGGTTGTCGATTGGGGTCCACCCTGGATTGACCATGCGAAGAAAACGGGTGAAGCCTGGGGGAAGGCCGAGATCAACTGGACGCTGCATTCAGGTGGAGCCGCCTCAATTCTGCCAAAAATCAAGGCAGCATGGCCGAACCCTCCGTATGACCTGGTAGACAACTGGAGCCCGGTATTTCTGTCGATGGTTCGAGAGGGCTGGGCCGAAACCGTGACTCTCGACGACTGCCCCAACCTCGCCGACGTGCCAGAGGGATTGATCACCAAGGATGCGGATGGCAACTGGAAAAACATTCCTAGAGGAACCGCAGGTGTATTTTTCACCTACGCGCCAGAAAACTGCCCAATTGAGATCAAATCTATCGATGATCTGCTGGATCCAGCCCTGAAAGGTCAGATTCTGTGGCCAAACCCGACTCTCAACACCAATCTTCAAGTCGTTGCACTCGCCAAAGCCAGAGGCGGCGATGAATACAACATGGAGCCAGGTTGGGAGTTCTTGAAAGAACTCGCGGCATCAGGCAATATCGGACGAGTCTCCGCGAATACGTCAGATGTCATCACCTCGCTGGAAACCGCCGAAACTTCTGTCACCTTTGTCGATCAGGGGACACTGTCCGGTGTCAAGGGCACGGAATTGATTCACTTAACAAAGACGGATCCTTCCCTGAAGACCTTTGTGTTTGTCAGTGGCTGGTGTGTACTTTCGAGTTCCAAGAACAAGGAATTGGCATTTGACTACGCCAACTTTACCATCAGCAAGGAAAACAGTGAACTGTACTACCGAGACGTTGGTGAAGTACCGGTTAACATTAAT
>CAZYSR010000225.1:0-3046 GCA_964649525.1 uncultured Gammaproteobacteria bacterium | reverse complement strand
TTGAACGCGTGCGTTCGATGCAAAATCGGGTAGTTATTGTCTCAGTCTTCCTCATCGGATTGCTGTTCATTCTGATTGGTCGTCTGGCTTATCTGCAAATTGTCTCGCATCAAGATTTTGCAGCACTATCGAAAGATAACCAAGTACAAGTTGTGCCAGTGCCACCGGTACGCGGTCAAATTTATGATCGAAACGGCAAACTACTGGCGGGAAATGAAACCGTTTACCGATTGGCAATCACACCCAGATACGTCGATGATCTGGATTCTCTTCTAGAAAAAATAGGAAAAATTGTTCCTGTGAGTGATGAAGACATCAGTAAGTTTAAACGCAAACTTGGGGTTAGCAACAAACATACTGAGATTGTCCTCAAGGACTTTCTGTCTCCGGAAGAGGTAGCACGAGTAGCAGTTGACCGATACAGTATGCCGGGTGTTTCCATTGTAACTGACTTGCATAGGGTGTACTCGTCGTCGCTCTATACATCGCATGTGGTCGGGACATTGGGCCAGATTGATAAGCAGGATCTACAGAAAGTCGACCCTGTGCGCTATAGGGGGTTACGGCATGTTGGCAAGTTAGGTATGGAAATGGCATCCGAAGACATTCTCGTAGGATCTTCGGGTCACAACCAGTTTGAAACCAATGCACACGGAAGGAAAATCAGAGTACTGTCTCGGGCCATGCCATCTGCCGGTAGTGACATCTACCTTACTATTGATTTTGATCTACAGAAGTTTGCGTATGACGCCCTAGGTGATGAAGTCGGTGGGCTGGTCGCAATTGAGCCATCTACCGGCCAGATTCTTGCAATGGTAAGTAAGCCTTCATTCGATTCCAATGTTTTTGGGATCGGTTGGGAGCAAGATCAGCGTAGGGATCTCTTAACTTCAGAAGATAGACCTTTGTTGAATCGTGCGGTACAAGGGCAGTATCCGCCAGGTTCAACGATAAAACCATTTCTTGCATTTGCTGCTTTTGAAACAGGCATAGGAAACCGAAAATTTTATTGTCCGGGTTGGTATCAATTACCTGACTACTCCCGCCAGTTTCGTTGCTGGAAATCTGGTGGTCACGGATACATTGATCTGTTTGATGCTATCGCTGAATCGTGCGATGTGTACTTCTACGAACTTGCGCATCGACTCGGCATTGATGAAATGTACTACCAATTATCTAAGTTTGGTTTTGGAAGTTTAACTGGAGTCGAGCTAAGTTACGAATCTGCAGGGATCCTCCCCTCAAAAGAATGGAAACAGTGGGCAAAAGGAGAACCTTGGTACGAAGGTGAGACACTAATTACTGGAATCGGCCAGGGAGCAACTCTTGTCAGTATGTTGCAATTAGCACATGCAACTTCCATCATCGCCAATAGAGGTGTCAAAATTAGACCTCAATTGATACACAAGACAGTGGACGTGCAGGGAGAAGAGTTTCTGCATGAACCCGACCTGATTGAAATCATCGATGTCAATCAACGATTTTACGATCCGGTCATCAAGGCTATGGAAAAAGTTGTTCACGGCAACCGTGGAACTGCTCGCAGAATGAGTGAAGGGATGGAATATAGAATGGCGGGTAAAACCGGTACGGTTCAGATCGTTTCAAGGAAGAAGGAAGCGGACCGAATGGATTTGGAAAAAACCGACAAAAAATTACATCCACACGGAATATTTACCGCTTTTGCTCCAGCTGACAACCCCAAAATTGTAGTGGCAGTCATAGTTGAGAACGGTGCTTCAGGATCTGCTATTGCACCGATCGCCCGAGCTGTAATTGATCATTATTTGCTGTCTGAACCGGAAACAGCAGATACTAAGGGTGACTCGTTTGCAATTGTCACTGACCACTAGTATTCGAAGACTGAACGGATTTCCCGTTCGTCTTGACATTCCCTTGTTCCTGCTTGCACTGTTGCTTTGTTTGCTTGGATTAGCAGTTCAGTTCAGTGCGGGAGGTGAGGATTTGGACCAGTTGATTCGTCAAGCGGTGCGAATTGTGGTTGCAGTAGCAATCATGTTGGCTTTATCCACAGTTCCAATTGAAGTCGTGAGACGTTACAGTCCACCGGTCTACCTCGCGGCAGTTGGTTTGGTAATTTTAGTGTTAGCGATTGGTTTTACCGGTCGTGGGGCACAAAGATGGCTGGACTTGGGTGGTTTTCGATTTCAGCCGTCGGAACTGCTTAAATTGGCAATTCCTTTGATGATTGCCTACGTTTTGACTACAACCTTTTTTAAGAATAATCGGAACAGTGCCTTTTTGATCAGCGGTGTACTGGTGTTGGTGCCTGCATTCCTTGTTTATCTTCAACCAGATCTCGGAACAGCTTTGTTGATCATCGCGGTTGGCGCGTCTGCAATATTCTTTGGCGGACTCTCTTGGCGATGGGTAGGAATATCGAGTTTTTCGGTGTTGGCTCTAATCCCACTAGTTTGGCCATTTCTCCAGGATTATCAAAAAACTCGTGTACTGACTTTATTCGATCCTTGGAGTGACCCGCTCGGACGGGGATACCACTCCATTCAATCAATGATTGCTATTGGTTCCGGAGGAATTTCTGGAAAAGGCTGGCTTCAAGGCAGTCAATCGCAGCTTGACTTTTTGCCAGAGCGAAATACTGATTTTGTTTTTTCAGTATTCGCCGAGGAATTTGGTTTTGTAGGAGGCATGATTCTGATATTTATATATTCACTATTAATTGCGCGTTGCTTGATGATTGCTTATCGATGTGATTATGATTTTGCAAGGATCGTGGTTTGCAGTGTTGCAATTATGACTTTTGTACATTTATTTGTTAATGTCGGGATGGTAGCTGGAATTCTACCGGTTGTTGGGTTGCCACTTCCGCTAATTAGCTATGGCGGAACCTCCATGGTCACGGTTCTGGCAGGGATAGGACTGGTAATGGGAGCACAATATGCCAAGCGTACGATTTAGTTCTTTTTGGGCAAATTTATCGCTTCTGGTGGGGCTGAGCGTGATTTGCAGTTGCTTTGTGGTTGACAAAGCTAACGCGGTCGACTTTGAAGAATATCCAGCTGCG
>CAZYSR010000224.1:0-4519 GCA_964649525.1 uncultured Gammaproteobacteria bacterium | reverse complement strand
CCCAATTTTGATTTTTTGTGAGAGAGTGTTTTTTCTAAAAATATTCTCTTTTTCAGGACTACTCAAGATTTAAAATAGAGTGAATCAATAACCTCTGTTTCATTCAATTCAAAGATTTGGTTGAAGTGACCAAGCGGTAAGAGGTGTTGATTAAATTCAGGCAGAGAGCCTGGTGAAGCGTCAATTTGATTTTCAGCTTGCCGACGCGCAGTCACATTCGGCTAAAGCGAAACTTGGTTTGCTTGTTGCAGCGCACGGCTAGATATTTTGTGATGAAGAATATCCGGCAAAAGACTAAAGCAGTGAGAGCTGGACAAGCCCGCACTCAAGAACGAGAACACAGCGATCCGATATTCGCTACCTCAAGTTTTGTGTTCGCGAGTGCTGAGCACGCAGCAGAAATGTTTGCCGAAAAAGAGATCGGCAATATTTATTCCAGATTTACCAATCCAACCAATCGTGCATTTGAGAGCCGACTTGCGGCATTAGAAGGCGCTCAATATTGCAGTGGCACTGCATCAGGAATGTCGGCGATCTTGACACTTTGTATGAGTGTGTTGCAGTCAGGAGATCAAATTGCCGCAACTCGAGGGATGTTTGGTTCTACAGTGAACTTGTTCCGCAATATTCTGTCGCGATTCGGGATTACAACAAGTTTTTACTCGCCGAGCGAGATATGTTCTGCGAAACTTGATTTAGCAACCCGTATGATTTTCATTGAAACACCATCTAATCCACTCTGCGAAATAGTGGACATTAGCCAACTGGCTCAAGTGCGTGATTCGCTCCCCAACTGCATTCTTGTAGTTGACAACAGTGCCTGTACACCATTTCTGCAGCTACCTTTGTCACTTGGTGCGAATGTAGCTGTTTACTCATCGACAAAATTTTTAGAAGGGCAGGGACGAGCCGTTGGCGGTGCCGTAGTTACCAACGATAAGGATATAGCGAATGCAGTTCATGGATTTTTGCGCACCGCCGGTCCCTCGATGAGCCCGTTTAATGCGTGGATATCTCACAAAGGCCTTGAAACCCTTTCAGTTCGAATGAAAGAGTCATGTTCGAATGCCGGAGAAATTGCTCAATGGTTGCAAAGTCACCCGAAAGTGGATGGTGTGTACTATCCAGGTTTAAAACAACATTCTGGTCACGAACTGGCAGCTCGGCAACAAAGTGATTTCGGAGCACTACTGGCATTTGAAGTGCACGGTGGAAGCGATGAGGCGTGGAAACTAATCGATAGTGTTAGTATTTTCTCTGTTACTGGTAATCTTGGAGATGTCAAAAGTACGATAACTCATCCTGCATCAACCACACACTTAAGAATTCAGGAATCTGATCGAAAGCGGATGGGAATCAGCGATGGTTTAATCCGACTTTCTATCGGACTGGAAGACGTACGAGACTTAATCGAAGATTTGGAGTCGGCTCTAAATTCAATCTGATTTCAGAGTTCTATCACCGCAGTACACCGGAGAAACTACGGAGCGACAATATCTACCCGCTTCAGTTTGAATGACATACGAAGCCCGGTAAAACAGGCTATATGTACTAAGAGCTTTATTTGCGTCCTTGGGAGACCAAGGACAGCGGTAGTTGTTGGATTTTTTTTGGTGGTAGGGATGTCTGACGACGGGCAATCAAAAAAATTGACTGCAAAACTGAGTAGTTGGAAGCTTCTATTAGTACAGATATTCGAGTGTTTCCTCAGACAATTCAGTAAACTGACTGACTTGTTTAAGTCCCATTCCGCTTTGAATTAAAATCCAGGCAATTTCGCGTCGGGATTTTTCAAATCCTACCTTGAAACCATCCTTGAAACCTTCCCTATAACCCTCTTTGTTACCTTTATTTCGGCCGCGTATCCTCGCCTGAACAAAGTTGTCAAACTCTCTGATATATTCCTGCCGATCTTCTTCGGCGTGCCAAATAGACAGTAGTTCAGCAAAATCGGACGACATTTTTCTCCGTCTGGTTGAAGTTTTATCGGTACTAATTGATTGAGTTCTAGTTAGTTGTGATACTCGGTCCGGTCAGTTGGCCTCAACACCAGCAACTACCAACTACAATCATCTATTATTACAGAGATTTAAGTGTTTCCAAAGGCAATTCAGTAATCTGGCTGACTTCATCAAGTGACATTCCACTTTGAATCAATTTCGCCGCAACTTTGCGACAACCTTCTTCAAGACCTTCCTTACGGCCAGCTAAATTCGCCTTAAAATCGGCATACTCTCTGTACCGTTCCTGCAACTCTTCTTCGGTATACCAAGTAGACAGCAGTTCAGCAAATTCCGACGACATTCTTTTTCCGTCTGGTTGATGTTTTAGTGGTACTAATTGATTGAGTTCTAGTAAATTGTGATGCTCGGTCCGGTCAGTTGGTCTTAACTCCAGCATCTACAATCATCTCTTTCTGGAGAGATTCGAGAGTTTCCAAAGGCAATTTAGTAATCTGGCTGATTTGTTCAAGTGATATTCCGCTTTGAATTGAATTCATGGCAATTTCGCGACGAGTTTCTTCACGGCCAGTCAACTTCGCCTGAAAGTTGGCAAAATCTCTGACCCGTTCCTGCAGCTCTTCTTCGGTATACCAGATACGCAGCAGTTCAGCAAATTCCGACGACATTTTTTCTCCGTCTGGTTGATGTTTCATCTTTTCGTGCATGGATTCAATTGTAATCTGCTTTTTAACATCAATCAAGTAATGGGCGCAGATGCCAACTAGTCTGGCACGGGCTTTCTTTATTGGGGGTCGAATTTGGCTCATCAAATTGACAAGCACTTGTTCGTCTGCCTGCCAGATTTCCGACATCAGCTGTAACGGAAATTGAGCGTCCAAAGGTAAGTCAGGGAGTTGCTTTCTTACCTGCTCGTCATGTAGGTTTACCATGGTATTTCTAAAGTTCAGCAATAGATGAGCAAAGCTCTCTATACAGGCTTCCGGCATTGCTTGCAACTGTGCTTTTTGAAAATCCAACTGAGGCGCCCAGTTCTTATTCCTACCATGATAAATGGTGACCGGAAGTACTGCGGTGGCACCTTCATTCACATAAAGATTAGTCTGATACCGTAGCAACTGCAACATTAGTTGACGGTCAGGATAGGACTTGTGTTCGCAGAGAAAGTGCATTGTCAGTGGAGAACCGGTCCTGAACCGACAAGACACCACTAGGTCAGCCCAATTTGGCTTTTCAAATCTGACCGTTCGCAAATCAATTTCTGCCAACTGCTGTCTTGTCAGTACCAATTTGAGTAAGGCTCTAACGGTTTTTTTATCGTAAAACGCTGACTTAAAGAAATTGTCGTGAGACTTCCTAACTTCATTTGATTCAACCTGCGACTGCTTGTCACTTTCAAGCATAAAATTTTCCTGTCGACTGAATGAATTTCCAAAACTCCAATTTTGAAATTTGATTGGTTTCAGATCACAGAAAATACTGATTTCGACCAGAATGAATTAATCTGACCTCACAAAATGAGGGTCAAATCTATTGGTTTCACGATGGGTGGAATTCAAGATCCTTACGCCTTGGGTCTGTTAGGAGGTACGAATTATGTCTACTCGCGAACAAAGTGAAAGGAGTACATATGAGTCAGGTTTACATAGAATGTAAACGGAACCAATAGAATTTTGGCTCGTGTTTGAAAAACCACAAGTAGATGCTACCCAAAACCCACTGAAGGCTGCTTGGTTCAGTTTGCCAACGGCTTAATAAAACTATGGGTAGAACCGAATATCACAAATTTGTGAATGTCCTGGAAGATTAAAGAGTTGAAGCGTTCAGCAGTGCGTTTGCAACGCGGGAAGTTGGGGGCCGTTTCAAGTGCGAAAAAACAAATTCTGACACTTTGAGTAAATCTTCCAGATTGATGCCTGTTTCTACACCCATTCCGTCCAGCATATAGATTACATCTTCAGTAGCGACATTACCACTCGCCCCTCGGGCATATGGACAACCTCCAAGTCCACCAATTGAACTATCGACAGTGGAGACACCTTGCTCTAGGGCGGTGACAATATTTGGAAGAGCCTGCCCGTAGGTATCGTGAAAGTGGACAGCGATTGTTTCCAGTCCAATAGAGCTCTCAACTGCGAGCAATAACTCTCGAGTTGAGTTAATTGTACCCACACCAATGGTGTCTCCGAGCGAAACCTCGTAACATCCAGACTCGAACAGACGTTTCACAATTGGAACTACTTTACTTGCTGAAATGTTTCCTTCATACGGACATCCCAAAACACAGGAAACGTAACCTCTGACCGGGATGCTCATTTCGCGAGCTTTCTCAAAAACTGGTTGGAATCGCTCAAACGACTGTTCAATACTGCAGTTTGTATTGCGCTGCGAAAAAGTTTCAGAAGCTGCTGAGAATATTGCGACTTCATCCACATTAGAAGCGATCGCGTCCATCATTCCCCTGAAATTTGGTACGAGCGCAACTAAAGATACATCTTCATGCCGTCCTACACCTTTCAGAACTTCAGCAGTATTGGCCATTTTTGGTACCCATTTGG
>CAZYSR010000223.1:0-3110 GCA_964649525.1 uncultured Gammaproteobacteria bacterium | reverse complement strand
CCATGCCCGCCACTGGCACAAAGGTATGTTCGGCGACTTCTATCACCCTCACGCCTTGCATAAGATCGTACATTGCGCGCCCCTCTATCGCTTGACTTCTAGGAAACATCTAACTACGTTATACATATTAGAACAAGTGTGGCCGGAATCTGGCCTCGACAGAGGAGATAATCCATGACACGTGAACTGTTTCAACTCGCTGGCAAGAGAGCACTGGTCATTGGCGGTGCCACGGGTATGGGCGCGGCAGCGGCCCAGCTTTCAGGCGAACTTGGCGCCGAGCTGGTTGTACTCGACATCGCTGAAATCACCTATCCGGTGGCAAGAAGCGAAAGAGTCGATCTCAGTGACAAGCGTAGCGTCGAACAAGTCTTGAATTCGCTCGACGGGTCGTTTGACGTGATCTATGCCTGTGCGGGTGTTGCCCCTGGAACGCCCGGCCTCATGCTCATCAACTTCACTAGCCAGCGTCACATTGTTGAGCACCTGATTCGGCAAGGAAGCGTCAATAAGGGCGGCTCGATTGTTTTCATATCCTCTGTCGCCGCACTCCCCTTTGCCCTGGACCGCGCCCCCGTGGAGGAACTCCTCGCGACAAGCAGTTGGGAAGACGCAGCCTCGTGGATTGAGCAACGACCGGAGCGTGACGAATACTCGTTCAGCAAGCAGGCCGTCAATGGCTATGTCGAAAGCAAGGCTTTCGAACTCTTGAAGCAGGGTATTCGTATCAATGCTGTCATGCCGGGGCCCACGGATACCCCGCTCGCCAGGGCCAATGCAGACATCTGGCTCGGTTTCGGGCAGGACTTTCGCAACGAAGTCGGACTTGATCCGCTGGCCCCCCGGCAGATCGCTGCTGCCATGGTGTTCTTCGCGAGCGATTCCTCATCTGGCGTGAACGGAACCTGTCTGTTGGTTGACCACGGGTTCGTTTCCGCCAGTGCCAGCGGCAGTTTCGAAGATCCCGCCGTTAAGATGATGCTCGGCATGCCGAGCTAGGCTCTCAACTCGTACAAGTGAAATACGGACAGTCAAAATGAACACAAACGACATGATCATCATCAGCGTCGATGACCACATTATTGAACCTGCAGATATTTTCAAACGACATATTCCGCCCAGCCTCAAGGACAAGGCACCGCAATTGCTGACCAAGGAGGATGGTTCCAATGTTTGGATATACGAGGACATTCAGGTCATCAATATCGGTCTCAATGCTGTTGTTGGACGACCGCGAAGCGAATATGGCATGGAGCCGACGTCTTATGAGCAACTGCGTGACGGCACCTATAACGTGCACGCGAGAGTTCAGGACATGAACGCCAATGGACTTCTGGCGTCGCTCAATTTTGGCACATTCGTGGACTTTGACGGCTCACTGTTTCTCAAAGCGAAAGACAAGCAATTGGCGATCGAGGTGATAAAGGCCTACAACGACTGGCATATTGACGAGTGGTGTGGCAGTTATCCGGGACGCTTTATTCCGATGGCGATTCTGCCCTGGTGGGATATAGATGCCACGGTTGCCGAAATAAAGCGCGTGGTCGGAAAAGGGTGCCATGCTGTCACTTTCTCGGATAACCCCTCCGTCAAAGGATTGCCTTCCATTCACAACGAGTTCTGGGAGCCCATGTGGAAAGTGTGCAATGACAACCATGTCGTTATCAATTGCCATATTGGTACGGGATACGCTCCTCCGCACCCTTCTATGGAGTCACCGATCGATGCATGGATCACCGGCATGCCCATATCCATCGCCATTAGCGCGGCCGACTGGGTGCAATTGGAAGCCTTTCAGCGTTACCCCGACCTGAAGATGGCGCTCTCTGAAGGTGGCATCGGATGGATTCCGTACTTCCTTGAGCGTGCGGACTATACCTACGAGCACCATCACGAGTGGACGCACACGGACTTCGGAGGCAGGAAGCCCAGTGATATTTTCCGTGAGCACATCATTACCTGCTTTATTGACGATAAGTTTGGAGTCCGCAATGCCGAGACCGTGGGCATTGACACCATCTGCTATGAATGCGATTACCCTCATTCCGACACGGTGTGGCCCAACACTCCGGAATACTTGGCGGATTGCTTCGAAACAGCCGGAACGTCCGATGAGGTCATCGACAAGATCACCCATGAAAACGCCATGCGGAGTTACTCCTTTGACCCATTCTCAATTCTCGGGCGTGAGAATTGCACGGTTGGTGCCCTGAGAGCGCAGGCAAGGGACGTTGATACTTCGCCGAAGAGTCAGGGTGGCGCTGCACCTCTTGAGGCGGGGGTTCGTAGACGGGTGACGTCGGGCGATGTGGTCAAGCTCTTTGCCGCCAATCTAGGCGAACGCCAAGACCAGGCCGCATAAGAACATAAGAAATAGTGTCTCGATGAGCACGGAAGCTATTGAATACGACCGATGCCGCTTGGAAATCGAAGGTCCGCTCGCCACCTTCGTTTTGGACAATCCAAAACAGCGGAACGCCGCAGACCCAATCATGCTGCAAGGCCTTGAGCGAGCCTTGAACGAGATCAAGAAACCGAGGCGCAAGATTCGCTGCCTCATGGTCACAGGGGAAGGCAAGGCGTTCTGTTCCGGAGCCAACTTCGCAGGATGGGGGGGAGAAGCTGATAAGCAGAGCGCCATTAACAAAATAGATGGTGTCTACCATCCATTGATTCGCCATCTTCGTGACGTGAAGGTTCCGATTGTGGCAGCGATCAACGGCCCGGCAGTCGGATTTGGAGTGGGTCTGGCAATGAGTAACGATATTGCGATTGCCGCGCGTTCGGCGTTTTTCCACCTGAGCTACCGCGACATTGCTTCGGCGCCAGACTGTGGCTTGACCTGGTTTCTGCCGCAACGCATCGGCCTGGTGCGCGCGAGGTCCATGCTGCTGTGTGGAGAGCGAGTGTCGGCGGAGCAAGGTCTTGAGTGGGGTTTGATCAACTATATCGTAGACGACGACCAGTTCCGCTCCGAATCCAAACGACTCGCAACCGACCTCGCCAACGGACCCACGGTCGCACTCTCGGAAATGAAGAGGCTGCTCAATCAGAGCGGAGACGTTTCACTCGATGAACAGATGGAAGCCGAATCTAGGGCTGTGTTGGTA
>CAZYSR010000222.1:0-2286 GCA_964649525.1 uncultured Gammaproteobacteria bacterium | reverse complement strand
GCAATATCCTGAAGCGAGGGCTGATCTACAGCATGGTCCTCAATAAATTCAATGGCTTGTTCAATCCGTTTGTAGTTGTCCATAAATTCTTAACCGCTAAATCAATGCTATGAATGACATCAGGCTATATTGTTGCTGTTTTGTTGGCGTCTTTCAATCCGATTCTTGCTATAAAATGCGATTTCACCTGATTTTACAATCCTGATTACCAGCACAAATCTCGCATCTAAATATGAGTAATTCCTTGCCCGAAAAAGCTCGAGTGGTTGTCATTGGTGGCGGTGCGGTTGGCACAAGCGTGCTCTATCATCTCGCCAAAGCCGGTTGGGAAGACCTGGTTCTTCTAGAGCGTCGAGAACTCGGCTGCGGCACGACCTGGCATGCCGCGGGTTTAGTCGGTCAGCTGCGCAATAGTCTCAATTTGACCAAACTCGCTCAGTATACAGCGGAACTTTTTGAAGGCCTTGAAGCAGAAACTGGTCAGCCAACTGGATTTCGGCAAAATGGTTCGATATCTGTAGCATCCGATGAACATCGCTTCGAAGAACTGAAACGTTCAGTAACCATGGCTCGCGCATTTGGACTCGAAGCGTCGGTGATTTCGCCCGCCGAAGCAAAGGAACTTTACCCAATATTAAATATTGACGACCTGGTTGGCGCGGTTTTTATTGATAAAGATGGTCAAATTAATCCGCTTGATGTTGTTCAGGCTTATGCCAAAGGCGCCAGAGCAAATGGTGCTCGAATACTGGAAAACATTAAGGTAACTGGCATTTTGACTGATAGTGGATCAGTCCGTGGCGTTTCAACCGATCAGGGTGACATCATGGCCGATATCGTAGTGAATTGTGCTGGAATGTGGGCTAGGGAAGTTGGTTTGATGTGTGGAGTCGAAATTCCCCTGCATGCTGCCGAGCACTTCTATGTGGTGACCGAACCGATTGATGAATTGCCAGGCAATCTCCCGGTCATGCGCGATCCAACCGGATTTACCTATTACAAGGAAGATGCCGGGAAATTACTGGTTGGCGCCTTTGAGCCTAACGCAAAGCCATGGGGAATGGACGGCATCCCGGAAGATTTTTGCTTTGATCAGCTAAAGGAGGACTGGGATCATTTTGAACCAGCACTCAACAATGCTCTGCATCGGGTTCCGCTCCTCAACAATGTCGGAATTCACACATTTTTCTGTGGACCGGAGAGCTTCACTCCCGACAATCTGTACTATTTGGGAGAAGCGCCAAACTTAAAGAACTTTTATATTGCGGCCGGATTCAATTCTATTGGTATCCAGTCGTCAGGCGGTGCCGGCAAGGTTATGTCCGAATGGATTTCGAAAGGCCATCCAGCGAACGATTACTGGGAAATCGATATTCGAAGAATTGCCCCATTTCAGAACAACAGCCAATACCTTAAAGAGAGAATTTCCGAAACTCTCGGATTGCTCTACGATATGCACTGGCCTTTCCGTCAGCCGGTATCCTCCCGTAATGTTCGTAAATCGCCTTTGCACGACCGGCTAGCCGCACGCGGTGCGTGTTTCGGGGAAACGTGCGGCTGGGAGCGAGCAGACTGGTATGCACCTGGCGTCGAGTCACCGCAGTACGAATATTCCTATGGCAGACAAAACTGGTTTGAGAATAATCGTGCAGAACATGAAGCGGTTCGTACCAACGTTGGTATTTTTGATCAAACCTCGTTTGCAAAGTTCATGGTAGAGGGGCGAGATGCCGAGCGCTACCTGAATCGAATCTGTGCTAACAACGTTGCTGTCGAACCCGGCAGGGTGGTCTATACACAATGGCTGAATGAGCGAGGTGGCATCGAAGCAGATCTCACTGTCACACGTTTGGCAGAAAACCGCTATCTGGTTGTGACCGGCGCAGCGGTTCATCTTCGTGACCTGTCATGGCTGAATAAACATATCAGCGATGATCTGCATGTCGTAGTGACGGACGTTACGTCAGGTTATTCGGTACTCTCAATCATGGGTCCGAATGCTCGAGAGCTACTTTCCCGGGTAACTTCAGCAGATCTTTCTAACGAGAGTTTTCCATTCCTATCGTCTAAGGAAATTGAGCTTGGAATGGCCTATGGACGAGCGTCCAGAATTACATTTGTTGGCGAACTTGGCTGGGAACTTTACATCAGTACCGACTTTGTTCAGCACGTTTATGACGAAATTGTTTCTGCAGGTGAAAGTCTGGGGTTGACGCATTGCGGATATCTGGCGCTGAATTCACTGCGAATCGAAAAGGCTTATCGGCACTTCGGTCATGACATTGC
>CAZYSR010000221.1:0-5925 GCA_964649525.1 uncultured Gammaproteobacteria bacterium | reverse complement strand
GGTTACACATACAGAGGGTGGAAAAGAAATTCTCCAGCGATTTCTCCATGTCATTTGCGGGTGTTCATCTGACTGGCAGACAGGATCAATTATTGATGCACAAATTGACAGCATCAAACAAACCGTCGGAAGTGACAAGGTATTATTGGCTCTTTCTGGAGGTGTCGATTCATCGGTATGTGCAGCTTTGTTGCATCGGGCGATTGGAGATCAGTTAACCTGCATTTTTGTCGATAACGGCTTGTTGCGCTTAAATGAAGCGCAGATAGTGCACAAGAACATGGTAGAAAAGCTCGGTGTGGACGTCGTGACTGTCAAAGCAGAGGACCGATTCTTTAGAGCATTGTCAGGTGTGGCTGATCCTGAAGAAAAGCGCAAGATTATTGGCCGGGAATTTATTGAAATTTTTCAGGAAAAAGCTGAAGAATTACAGAACATCAAGTGGCTGGCTCAAGGTACGATATATCCAGATGTCATCGAATCTGCAGGCGCGCATACCCAAAAAGCCAAAGTTATCAAGTCTCATCACAACGTAGGTGGTCTGCCGGAATCAATGCATCTGCAACTGCTGGAACCGCTTAGGGAATTGTTCAAGGATGAGGTTCGAGAGGTGGGCGTGGAACTTGGGCTGCCATCGGACATCGTTTATCGGCACCCGTTTCCCGGCCCGGGGCTTGGTGTTCGAATTCTTGGAGAAGTCAAAAAACAGTATGCAGATTTACTGCGACTGGCGGACGCAATTTTTGTGGAAGAGCTGGTCAGAAACGATTTGTATTACGAGGCAAGTCAGGCTTTTGTAGTGTTTTTACCGGTTAAGTCTGTGGGTGTAGTGGGTGATAATCGGGCGTATGACTATGTGGTAAGTTTGCGGGCAGTTCAGACACAGGACTTCATGACTGCCAGATGTATGCGCATACCATTTGAAATACTTGAAGCAATTGCGAGTCGTATTGTCAACGAAATTCCTGGAATCAGCCGAGTCACCTATGACATCTCTAGTAAACCACCAGCAACGATTGAGTGGGAGTGACTCCATGTCTGGCACTCGTTGGTACCTGCAGGCATCCCTTTCAGATTGAACCACTTAATTAGCGGTCGGCAGGAGACGCTGATGATCGCCGACAATAGCGAGAATTTGCTCTGAGTGGGCTTCGGTCGGGTATTTGGTTCTCGCTCTTTCACAGAGCGCCTTGGTCTATATCGCCGGCTTAGTATTGATCCTTGTCAGACTGCAGCAGTTGGGCACGGAAAAATCCAACATTGACCGCAAGCCCTGGTAGCAGGTATTGAAACAAACGCACAACGTCCAGAACTTCGTCCAGCGAAGCATCTTGTTTCGCAGCAGTCTGCAGTTGTTCACTGGTGAGCGCACCGGGATTGGGTAAATCCAGTGCCAGTTGAACCGCTTTTTCATGGACTTTTGTAACCGCGGAAGCATATTCGTCTGTTGCGATATTCGGCTTCAGATTCTGCCACGCCCTGTCGAAATAACTAGGCCATCTTGCCAAGGCACGATAATCGGTATTGAGGAAGGGCAGACCAAGCGTAGTTTTGATATCTTCGTATAACTCTTGCAATTGAGCATTGCCATGGTGAAGTTCAATCAACATCAATGACGGAATGGGGCTATTCACTGGTAATTTCTTCCCGGTGTCTGTCGATCGATTGGTGGAGAGGCTATGGTTTTCCAGCAGTAGGCGTACCTGAGTTGCCAGCATGATATAGGGCATGTTGCCCACGGCAAAAACTTCGATCAGATCCCGGATTTGGTCGATTTCCCCAGCGGTGTATCCCACAGATAACAACTCCCTTTCTAATGTTCGATGGGGTAAGGTTCTGACGAGTTGCTCAACTTCACCGCGTAGTGTGTTGCAGGTTTCTTCGAATTGTTGGGAAGCACAAAGCGGCCGTAGCCCTTGCCACAACTCTGAATAGAAATGAGTGTAATGGGCGAACGCCATTGTGACGACACCCATCCAGGGAACCTGGAGCACCTGTTTTGTGTCCTGGTAGGTTTCCAACAAAGCCTCTTGAGCCTCGATTTCAGGCACTGGATGTATCGGTGGAGTCGGCGTGGGTTTAATCCGCCGTAAGGGACAGACAGCCATGTGATCTTCAATAGTAGGAGCATTCATAAACGGTTTCAATCCTCGATAGTCGCATCCACAGCTTGCCTGATTTGCTACTTGCAAACATTGACGGATTGTACCCGTTAACGAGATAACGTTGCTGGAATACTACGGCAGGAACAGTATGAATCCATCTCGACAGCGACGCTTTTTCCGTGGTTTTAACCTACCCGGCAAATGTACCCGGGTTCAGGTCGACTTGGCCTCAATTCAATTAGAAATTACCAATCTGATGATATCCAGCAACAAGATCATTGCGCAATGGCTCAAAGATCTCCCGCAGGCTATGCGTTAGATTGCCGACTGTGAAACAAAGTCAAAATGAATAGCTGCAGAATCTTAAGTTCGCCAATTTCTAAGCAAAGGCTGTCCAATACACTGTGATATAAATCATAGTAGTATTTATTTAATAGTTTGATGTTTTATATCTTTATTGAAATTTCGACGGAAAATAGCGTTTCAATAAATTGAAGTATTTAGACAATTTTTTAGTTTTTGTATTAATGATTGAGAATAAGACACAGCGGAATCGGGCTCGTGAACTCTTGCAGGAGTTGGGCATCGTTCGTTTGCGCGAGTTTCTTGAAAACGGTGTCACCGCTGCTACTGTCTCACGAATGGTCAAAGACGATGAAGTGATCCGTCTGGACCGAGGAATCTATCAACTGGCGGACGCAGACCTTGACGCTCATCACTCCTTTGCGGAAGTCGCCAAACGTACTCCGAATGGGGTCATCTGTCTGGTGTCCGCTCTTGAGTATCATGAAATGACTGATCAACTGCTTCCTTGGACTTGGATCGCAATTGGATACAAAGACTGGAAACCCAGATCTGGTAATCCACCAATACGCGTTATACGGTTTGCTGACAAATATCTTCATGATGATGTCATTGTCGAGAATATCGAAGGAGTCCCAGTAAAAATCTTTGGTGTGGCAAAAACAGTTGCCGACTGTTTTCGGCATCGTAACAAGATTGGATACGATATTGCTATCGAAGGCCTGCAACAGGCGCTGCGTCAGAGAAAAGCGACGCCTGCTGAGATTGCTGAACATGCGACAAAACGCGGAGTGTTCAATGTAATGCTTCCCTATATTGAGGCATTATCTGCGAATTGCTGAAGCGATTCTGACGACATTCACGAACAGACAGAAATCCCCACCGATACCCCACCGGCATTATCAGCTTCTTTTTGCGACCAGCCTATGCGGATCCAGCAATGGGAAGAATTCAAACGAAACTTGGCTTTCTTTGATCCAGGCGCTCTCCCTGATGTAGTGAAGACCGTAAATGATTTTGTTATGCCAGCGGCAAATGACGCAATTCTTCTGTCAATGAAACGAGGTGACAAACCAGTCGCTATTGAAAGAGTGGTACCGCTGCTTCGGTGACATTGTCGATAAACGCTTTATTGACTGCAATTAATCCTATCAATTGCAATCTTCGAAACATTCAGCACTACTTAAACCCCGAAAAGAATCTATTTCAAGTCCTGAACCAGAGATTGTTGAACACCATTGGGCACAGCATCAATCGTGTATGAGTAATTCTCGTGGTCAATACCAACTGAAATTTCACTTCCAGATTTCACTGCTTGGATGAAAGAATCAGGAAGCTCAAATCTCAGAAAATGTACTGCGGATGTCTTGTCATCAGTTGATCGATCAAGATCTTCATCAGCAATTGCATAAACTTTGGACTGACCTTCAGCTTCAATCCAGACACGGTCTTCGATTCCAACAAGTTTGGCGAGCATTCGCCGCCGCTCTTCGACATCGGGATACTCCAGCATGAATGTTGCTTTCCAGTTATTGCCCGTAGGGATTAGTGGATTGTATGCATCGAGTTCCTCTTCAATGCCTGCTGCTTCAAATGTCTTTTCGATACGCAGCATTTCCTGAACCTGATAGTGAATTGTGAGACGGTCTTCAAAGTAAAGGTTTGCGGCAGGTCCAATTTGAAGACGTCGATTTTTCTTGTGATCCAGGACTGAAGCGCGAAATTCATCTCGCTTTACAGAGTAGTCTTCAAGTGACAGGAGGTCTTCTCTCTTTAGTGGTTCCATGAGTTAGATCCCATATGCAGTACGGAGTAAGGAAATTGGGTGTTCTGGTTGGGCAGAGTGTTCTCCGGAATTGGCCACAATGTGCGAAGCGGCCAGTACACAATCACTCGCAATGTGGTCCGGTTCAACCTTCTTGACCTGGTTGGCAATCGGGCGGACGATTTTTTTCGAAAACTCGTAAAACTCTTTCTTGACTGCATAAGTGCCGTCGTGCCCGGAGCAGCGTTCTACCGTTGTGATATCAGTGTCAGGAATGAGTTCAAGTGTCTGACGAGTCTTAGCACCAACATTCTGGACCCGCTGATGACAGGCGGCGTGGTACAGAACTTTGCCCAGCGCATTTTTAAATTCGGTAGTTAAAAGTTTGTGCTTGTGGCGAAGCATCAGGTATTCAAAGGGATCGTAAACTGCCTCCTTAACCATCTGGACCTTTGAATCACTACTGAACAGCAATGGCAATTCCTGGCGGAAGATGAGTGTGCACGATGGAATGGGAGTAATGACATCCCACCCGTCTTCGACGTACTTAGCGAGTTGCTTTATATTCTGATCTTTTAGTCGTGATACCGACTTCATATCTCCAATTTCGAGTTTTGGCATACCGCAGCATTGATCGTTTTTAACGACTCTTACCGGAATGCCGTTATGCTCAAAAACTTTGATCAGATCTTCGTTCATTGTCGGACTGTTGTATTTGCCATAGCAAGTGGCGAACAAGACAACCTTACCATTCGTTGGACCAGCTTTTACCGGTTCAGCTTCAAGTGGACGGTGATTGGATAGTTTTCTGTGTACGCTGCTGCTGCAATATTGAGGAAGTTTGGCATTCTGATGAACACCAATCACCTGTTCCATGGCTTTACGGGCGAGTGTATTGCGGTTGACCGTGTTGACGGCATGAAACGCCACTGGAATACTGCCAAGTTTGCCGATCGTGTCGGTGGACGAGAGTACACGATCGCGTAAAGCAGGTCGTCCTTTACCGTTGCCAACAATTTTTGCTCGCAGCATCAAATGTGGAAAATCCACCTGCCATTCATGAGGTGGGACATAAGGACACTTGGTCATGAAGCACAGGTCGCAAAGATAGCAATTGTCGACAACGTCCCAGTATTTTTCTTTTGGAACACCGTCAAGCTCCAACGTGTCTGACTCGTCGACTGCATCAAATAGGGTGGGAAACGCGTTACAAAGGCTGAAGCAACGCCGACAGCCGTGACAGATGTCATAAACTCTTTCAAGTTCCTGAAACAGGCTGGCTTCACTATTGAACTCTTCGGATTGCCAGTCTAGCGAATGGCGTTCCGGTGCTTCCAGGGACCCTTCTCTCACGTTAGTATTGATGTGTCATTTAGTTAATGAAAAAACAGGCGGAACCGCGAAGCCGCGATTCCGCCTGTTATAGAGCTGATTCGATTGATTAAGCGTCGAGATTATCGAGCGCTTTCTGAAAACGATTGGCGTGAGAGCGCTCTGCTTTTGCAAGTGTTTCAAACCAGTCGGCAATTTCGTCAAAACCTTCATCACGAGCTGAAGAAGCCATTCCCGGGTACATGTCGGTGTACTCGTGGGTCTCTCCTGCGATTGCTGCTTTGAGATTTTCGGCAGTATGTCCAATTGGCAGACCGGTTGCCGGATCTCCAACGGCTTCAAGATATTCAAGGTGGCCGTGGGCGTGGCCAGTTTCACCTTCCGCAGTAGAGCGGAACACCGCTGAAACATCGTTGTAAC
>CAZYSR010000220.1:0-2868 GCA_964649525.1 uncultured Gammaproteobacteria bacterium | reverse complement strand
AAATCATAGCCTAGACTATCGGTGAGTCGCCCACTGACGTTGGCAGCAACATCGTATTCGTCTAATTTTGCGTGCCAGTCTCTGTTGCCGTGACCGATGAATCGGTGCCCGATTGCAAAGACGTCTGACGTTACTGCTTGGAACGACGGGTCGGCTTGCGAAGCCATGTCGTTAATACTATCGAGCAGACTCTGGTTTGGTGTGAAACTAAATGTGCCAACTGATGGTGCATAGCGAAACGCTGATTTTCCTTGTCTAGCCTTTGCATATACGTACAAATCAGCCTGTTCTCCAATTGGCTGATCAAGATTTAGGATTGCGTTCTCCTGTTGGGTGCTCCCGGTGTCCCACCACACGTTCCCAAAGGCGAATCCGCAACCTTTGTCGCCGTTGGTGATTCCAGGAGGATTTGTAAGATGGCCGGTATAGCCAAGTTCAGTTTCGCAGCTACCGAGTGGTACGGACCTAATTTTTGACTCGTCTGTGTCGAATATATAAACGGTATTACCCCCAAGACTTACATTTTTTGCTTCAGCAAAACTCCCACCCGGGGTCCATTCCGAACGGCTGTGCACTCGGGTGCTGCCGGGAATCTCCTGACGGTCAAGAATGTCGAGACCAATTGTCATGTGTCCGCCCGAGCCAGTCTCGCCGCCCCATACGACACCACCTTGGAGCGCTTCGCCACCGTCACGGCTTGGGGATCTTGTTACATTGCGCACGTCAAATCCATCCAATTCTTTCCTTAGCACAATGTTATATGCACCTCGAACAGCGGGTTGTCCACCGATCGTCCCTAGACTCTCGGCTCGCAGCACTTCAATGCGTTCAATCATTGATAGTGGGAAAGGGTCTAGATCGCCCGCAGTTGTTGAATATGGTCTTCCATTGACCATGACGAGCAGGTTGCGGCCTCCGGTAAAGAAGTAACGGAGAATGCCCGTATCAAGCAATTCTCCAAAAGTCTGAGCTCCATAACGTTCGAAGAAGCTACGATCATACTTAGCGATTAGCGATGATTTGCCATGCTGGCGCGAGTTCGCCGGAATGGACTACACTCGTTGTAAATAAAACGGCTGCTACCAGAACTGCATGTAAATTTGCGCAGCCACTACCAAACTTGAAATTGGGCAAACCAAGTTTGCAACAAACTTCCATATCCGTTGACTGATGGACGTCAAATTGTCATGTTCATAGCCTCATATATCTTTGATTCTGTCACCCGATGGTGATCTCGACAGTAAAAATATTTCGGCGTTTGCGATTCAAAGCAAACACTATAAAAGCCTGAAACGCTTTTGTAAAATACTAAGTTAGTAGTCTATTGATAGCATTTTTGATATGCTTAAATCATTGTTTATGTAGAGATATTCTTTTTTCTACAATTTCTAATATTCGATTTAGGAGATTGAGTGGAATCGACTACAGCAAGGTTGACTTGCAAGTGATAGAGTCGTTGTTAACAGGCTGTTTTAGCGGAGGTGCGGGTCTAACTATTCGTCTTCTATTAGACCTGCAAATTTTCGGAAAATTTAATTGGGCACTAGTGTGCGGATTTCATTAGGGCACGCACACTGAAGTGAAGTGCAACACGAGGTTGAATAGAAATACGTAAGCCGAGTTTCATGTCTTCAGTGATTGCATTCCAGTGTAGTTGGTGAGTAGTGAATCTTAGTCCATCACACTACAGGGTTAAAAAGAGATTGCAAGGAACGTTTCGGTGAAGGTGATAGATTGAATCATCCGGGGTTTTCATCGATGTAGTGCGGTAGTGCCAGCGCGTCAGTAAGTTTGTCTGGATGGACTGTTGCTCGCACATAATTTGCACAATTGAGTCTGTGAATCCTGCGCGCTTTTGTTAGAACAGAATTAAAATGTGAGGTCGCAATAGATCGTATTTCAACCGTATCCTAAAGTGGGGTTTTGTAGTATCCAAGGAGACGCCCATGTTCAAGATGACCGAAACAATCCAGAGCTATGACGATGAACTGTGGGAAGCCATAGAGAATGAACAGATTCGCCAGGAAGAACATATTGAGTTAATCGCCTCCGAAAATTACACTAGCCCTCGGGTATTGCAAGCTCAGGGATCGGTGCTCACCAATAAGTATGCCGAAGGTTACCCTGGACGGCGATACTACGGCGGCTGCGAATTTGTTGATGTCGCAGAAAATCTCGCAATCGAACGCGCCAAAAAGCTGTTCGATGCAGCTTATGTGAATGTACAGCCCCATTCCGGCTCGCAAGCCAATTCTGCGGTTTACATGGCGTTGCTGGAACCGCACGATACTGTTCTTGGCATGAGTCTTGATCACGGTGGCCATCTGACTCACGGTGCCAAAGTCAACTTTTCTGGAAAAATCTACAATTCGGTTCTTTACGGGGTAGACTCGGAAGGCATTGCCGATTACGGACAAATTGCTGAACTCGCAGCCGAACACAAACCAAAAATGATTATTGCTGGGTTTTCTGCATACTCCAGGGTCATGGACTGGGACCGATTTCGTCAGATTTCTGACGACGTAGGGGCTTATCTGTTTGTTGACATGGCGCATGTTGCGGGACTGATAGCAGCGGGCCTTTATCCTAACCCTGTACCAATTGCAGATGTGACGACAACAACGACACACAAGACTCTGCGTGGGCCTAGAGGTGGTTTAATTCTGGCACGTGAAAATCCTGAGATTGAGAAAAAACTTGCCTCCTCTGTCTTCCCTGGTGGCCAGGGAGGACCGATGATGCACGTTATCGCCGGTAAAGCGGTTGCATTTAAGGAAGCGCTCGAACCAGAGTTTAAGGAGTACCAGCTGCAGGTGCTGACTAACGCACGCGCAATGGCAAAAACCTTTATGGATCGCGGCTATAAGG
>CAZYSR010000219.1:0-4607 GCA_964649525.1 uncultured Gammaproteobacteria bacterium | reverse complement strand
ACGTAGTAAATGGCACGATATCGATTATTGACGGTGAACAGCGAATCTATTATTACGGCTACTGGATTCTCTATTACGAACCGCCTGCCGAAACATGGACTGCGAGAATAAGGCTGATCGAAGGGCTGACTCGCAGAACCTTTCATCACACAGAGGCGGGGATCAATACACCGGGTGACAAACTCGACCTCGCGCGAAAGTGCTACGAAGAGGCATCTAACGAACAGGAAAAGCGAGTGAATGGTGCAATGCTCGCCGGTGCACTGTTCAACCGCGCAACGGACATCTTCAAGATCATTGTAGAACTTGAGGACAAAGGCGTGCATCTCAGTCTTGAAAACGAACTGATGCAGGAGTGTAACGAATGTCTGCTTGAAGCTATGAAGCTTGGAAAAATGGTGCGTCATGTCAGCGGGGTAGAGGGCATTGACGAGTTGTGGGGCGAACCACTCAAGGTATTCACAATGCCGCTTGAAATGTTCTACGAAACTCGCTACATCAAAATCAGCAATACCATGCGGGACATTGAACGTATTGTTGCGGAATTACGTGAATGTCTTTCAGATTACCCCGATTTCAAACCGTTATGGCCAATTTTGGATGAATTCTCAAACTATGCAAAATTGAATAGTGAAACCATCAAACGCGACCCCCGTTGGTATGCAATCTGGCCTAAGTTCGTTACCAACTCCGAAAATATTGAAGCGCTGGTCTCGCAGTTGCAGGACTCTGTCGATTCTGACTCTCGTTCATTCATCATCGCGGGCTGTAAACTCATTGAAGATGGAAAAAACCTGATCAGACATATCTCAGGTGCAAGGGTACCGATGCCTGAAACAACCAAGCGGTTTATGAAGCAGTGTGAGCAGTACAAACTGATATTTAAAAATTCCAATGGAAATAGCCATGACACTTAACGAAGAACGAAGCAGTGCAGTGAGAAGCACCATTGAAGCAATTCGCAATATTGAAGCGGCTCACGGTATAACAATGAAGGCGCTGGGACAAATCAAGTCGCAGTTGATTCAACTTGCTGCAAATACCGACTGGTTTACCGAGTCCGACTTCCCCGCACCTGAAGACCCGAAAGAAACCTCCTGCGTCTATCGCATTTCGCAGGACGCTGTAGACAATCGGTTTGCGCTTTATGTGCAGGTTGCTCGAACACCGACCGATACACCACCGCACAATCATGACACTTGGGCTGTCATCACGGGTATTCGGGGGGAAGAACTGAACAGATTTTATCGACGAACGGAGAATGGAGTGGAACAGATCGGTTCACACACGGTTCAACCGGGAACCGGTGTTACCCTGTTGCCTGATGATCTGCATTCCATTCACATTGATGATGAACAAGCCGTCATCAACTTTCACATGTATGGTCTTGCCCTGGAGTATCTGACTGAGCGCGTTTATTACGACGGCAAGAATAACGACTGGAAGGTGTTTCAATCCGACACCAACATCATTGATGCATCTCACATAGTTCAGTGATGCAGGAAGTTAGTGCTGCCGAACTTAAGTCCCTGATTCTGGCGCGGCAGGAACTCGCGATAATTGATGTGCGCGAGGAGGGCATCTACTTTGACAGTCATCTACTGTGGGCGTCAAATATTCCTTTAAGTCAGCTTGAACTTGAAGTCGATGCGCTTTTGCCTCGTCGCACCGTTCCAATTGTTGTTTATGACAGCGGCCCCGTTGGTCAGGAATCGGCCGCACGCAAAACGGGCAAAAGGCTGGAAGAGCTCGGTTATTCCAACGTATCCACTCTCATCGGTGGTATCGCTGGCTGGAAAGATGCAGGCTTTGAGTTGTTTTCGGGACTCAATGTACCGAGCAAGACTTTCGGTGAATATCTGCTTCAGCAGCGTAAACCACCGGAAATTCTGGCGAATGATCTGTACGACCGTTTACAGAGACAGGATAATCTGGTAGTGCTTGACAGCCGCCCAATGGATGAATACCACGAGATGAGTATCCCGACCGCCGTTGATGTGCCCGGCGCAGAATTGGTTTACCGCGTGTTTGAAATCGCACCTGACCCTGAGACGGATGTCGTCGTCAATTGTGCTGGCAGGACGCGTAGCATTGTGGGTGCCATGTCACTGATTAACGCAGAAATTTCCAATCGCGTAATGCTGCTCAAAGATGGTACCATGGGTTGGCACCTCGCCGGTTTGAAGCTCGACCATTCCCAGACCCGCGTTGCTCCGACACCTTCACCGGATAGTTATGAGAAGGCGAGCGTAGCGGCGACCCGGGTTGCCAAACGATTCGATGTAGAAACAATTGAACGTGAAACTCTTGAAGAGTGGCAGAGTGATGAATCGCGCACGCTTTATGTCTTTGATGTTCGCACTCCAGAAGAGTTCGAAAACGGACATTTACCTGGATCACGTCATGTACCAGGCGGCCAGTTGGTGCAGACGACAGACGAGTCTATCGCAGTTCAAAATGCACGAATCGTACTGGTGGACGATCGCCGTGTGCGTGCAATAATGACGGCATCATGGTTGCTGCAAATGGGGCATCGCCATGTTTATGTGCTGGAAGAGCCATTTGAAGGTGTGGACTTGGAATCTGGGAAAGAGCAACGTACGATTCTCGGATATAAACAATGTGAGACACTCGAATGCGGCGAACTCAAGGCTGTCATGCAGTCAGGAGAGCCAATGTTATTGGTTGATCTATCTTCAAGCCGGAATTTCCGCATCAGGCATATTGAAAACGCCGTCTGGTGCATTCGTCAGCGTCTAGAGACTGCACTGACTCTACGTCAACCCATCGGGCTTTTGGTTTTGACATCAGAAGACGGAGTGCTGGCACATCTGGCTGCCGCTGATTTAACAAAGTCGGATGACCGTCAAATTGTGCGGGTGCTAAACGGTGGCAATCAGGCATGGCAGTCCGCTGGCTATCCGATGACTGATGGTATGGAACCGCGCCTCACTGAGGTGGATGACATCTGGGAACGCCCCTACGACAATGAAATTGGCCAGGAACAACGGATGAAAAATTACCTGGAATGGGAAGTTCAGTTGATGGACCAGGCAATTCGAGATGGAACTGTTCATTTCCAATGTTGACTAATACATTATGGTCAACTGGAATTACTTTGAATTCGCAATCAATTTTCAGAGAATATCAAGACTCGCCAGTTCATTGAGTTATTTTTACGGTTGGCTGATATACGTATAATCAGAGTATTACTCCCCTTTCTATCAGATGAACGTGCCAAAATGAAATTCGCAAGAGATGGAGCCTTTTGCAAGTTCGAGATCAATCAAATTTTTAGGCAGTAGCATGTACAGTTCACCCCTACCTCGATTATTAACGGCAACGCTTGCCTTGGTGATCATTGCTTCGTTTACTACACGGTATTCCCAAGCCAACCAGGACCCGTTGCCATTGGCAGAGATTTCCACCTTTGCCAAGGTGTTTGAAACGATCAAAAACAACTATGTGGAGGACATTTCTGACGAAGAACTTTTGCAGGCTGCAGTGCGCGGCATGCTCTCCGGACTTGATCCTCATTCTGCATTGCTAGATAACAGGCTGGATGACGTTAGAAGTGAGACATCAGGCCGATATGGAGGTCTCGGAATTGAAGTTACCAAGGATAACGGTGGAATCCGAGTCATTTCGCCGATAGACGACACTCCCGCGCAAGCCGCAGGAATTCTGCCAAATGATTTGATTGTGCGGCTAGATGACCGACCCGTCAACCGGATGTCACTGGCCGACGCAGTCGGAATCATGCGCGGTGAGCCCGGCACGAAAATTAAACTGACGATTGTCCGTCAGGGATCTGATGTCCCACTGGTTTTCACCTTGACTCGGGCAGTGATCAGGATCAGAAGCGTCCGAAGTTATTTTCTGGATGACAACTTCGGATATCTGCGAGTCACACAATTTCAAACACCGACCCCGGAATTGGCGCGCGAACAAATTCAGGATTTGTTTAAAGAGTCAAATGCGATGGAGGGACTGGTATTGGATCTCAGAAATAATCCAGGCGGAGAACTGCAGAGTGCTGTCGGCGTATCTGACCTTTTTATTGATCAGGGCGTAATTGTGAAAACCAGGGCTCGAAACAATACCAATGAGCAGGTTTTTAGTGCGACACCAGGCGATCTCGCGAAAGGTATACCAATTGTAGTGCTGGTCAATGAAGGTTCGGCATCAGCATCAGAAATCGTTGCAGGTGCCTTGCAGGACCATAACCGTGCAATCATCATGGGCACCCAGACATTCGGAAAAGGTTCCGTACAGACCATCTGGTCTCTCGACAAAGAAACGACACTCAAATTAACCACGCATCTGTACTACACTCCGTCGGATCGTTCAATTCAGGCTCTTGGTATCGTTCCGGATATTACCATCGAGAGTAGGGAATTGCCGGCGCTTGAACAGGAAGAAGTCGGACGTTTACGCGAAGCTGATCTTGAAGGGTCTCTAGATGGCGAGGATCTGGATGATGGTTTGGAGGAGGAGAACGGAGAGAGCGTGGGTATAGCCGTGAAGGAGGGTTGGCAAGGGCAGGAAGGCGTTAATCTACTGAGGGGATTGAGCAGCGCACGGCGACGTAGGGGTTGAGTCGTCAA
>CAZYSR010000218.1:0-8886 GCA_964649525.1 uncultured Gammaproteobacteria bacterium | reverse complement strand
ATTTCGTAGTCGGTTGTCATCGATCTCGTTTTTCAATCCAGCTCCTTCGGGTTAATTCAACTATTTCGTTACGTAACCTTGGCTTCTCGAACACTCGCAATTATCCAATGCATACAACTTTGATTCACGTAATTGATGTTTCCAATTGAAGAACGGCAAGAATTCAAAATAGTGCCAACAATTTCTCGGACTGTGCTTGGCAGGTTAGGTTACAGGTCGCACGATGTCGCAATCAGTCAGAAACAAATGCGATACCCATTTCAATTCGTGACTGAACGACCTGTACTCCAACCATTTTCATTTGCGCAACAAACCTACCGCACATACTGCTCCAATCAGTAGAGTCGCAGGTATTCCTGAACTTCCCAGTCGGTAACGGTCTGGTGGTATCGCTCCCACTCATCGACTTTGTAAGCGATAAAAGAATCACGCATACGAGCCCCCATCACCTCACGTGCCAGATCGTCATTTTGAAGAGCTTCAATTGCAGCACTCAAGTTTTTGGGCAATCGGCGAACACCGGCTTCGTCGAGTTCGGCTTCAGTCATTTGATACAGGTCTCGGTCAGTCGCAGGTCCGGGATCGATTTGATTGACGATGCCCTTGACAGCAGCCTTAAGAGTCATGGCAAGTCCAAGATAACCGTTCATGCACATATCGGCTGCACGGTTCTCAATACAGAAACGGTTTTGCGGTAAACGGAATTGCGCTGATCGATTGTTGTGACCGTAGGTGATATTGGTTGGTGCCCAGGTCACTGTTCCACCCTCGAAACCGCCAACTCGCGGTACCAGTCCATTGTAGGAATTGACAGTACTGCATGTGATTGCAGTTAGAGCCTCTGAGTGAGTCTTGAGACCGCCAACTGCATGATACGCCGCATCCTGCCAACCCGTTTTATTGGTCCCAAAGATGTTCACTCCAGGGTTGTCCACAGACTGCATTGAAAAATTAATGTGTGCCCCTGAGCGCCAGTCACCGGTAGTCGGTTTCGGCATGAAGGTGATGAACATACCATGTTTCTTGGCGATTTCCTTGAGTAGTATGCGCAAGAATACCAGCCGGTCTGCCATTTCAAGCAGCGTGGTATAGTGAAAATCAAGTTCAAACTGCGAGTAAGCTCCTTCAGCTACTACGTCGTGTAAATTCCAGCCGAGGTCTTCAAGAATGTCAATCATTTCACCCAGAAAGTGCATCGAATCCAGTGAAAACTCGACATCGTAACCAAATGCTTGTCGTCTTGGGCGTACACCATTAAGCGGATCATTGTCGATAGCCTTGACTGGATTACCGTTCTCATCGTAGCGCATGGCAATAAATTCCGGCTCAACACCGGCATAGCCGACATAACCGGCTTGCTCTGCATCGCGAATTGCCCGTCTCAGTGCCTGTCTTGGGCAATGATCATAAGGCTTGCCTTCCCAAAACAGGTCAGCAAAGATGATGGCCATGTTGTTATCCCAGGGGCAGATGTACACTGAATTCAGGTCAGGAACCATTATCTGGTCGGAATCAGCAGGTGTGAGTTCTGGCACGTAAGAGATTGAATGGACCGCGAATTGTGGGCCTCTTCCCTTACACAACTCGTAAAAATCACTCATTGGCACCGGTTTGGTTTTTGGAATGCCGAAAAGATCAATCCAGGTTGACAGAACATACTTGACGCCGGCCTCTTCGAGTTGCTCGCGTACCTCAGCGATTCGCTCATCTGAAGATAATGCATCATCAAAGTTTTCAATGTAGATGCTCATTGATAGTTCTCCTTGAATTATTGGAAATCTAGGGGATAAAACACTTTCAGTTCCAGTCGTATTTGAGCAGAAACTGGTTCTTGAAATTTTTCAGCCCAGACATCGTTTCACTTGCTGCGATATCGGGTTGACTGTGAATTTCTTTCTCTAGGAATTGGTGAAAATTTTGCATGTCATTGGTGACAATTTCGATCAATAAGTCATAACGGCCAGTGACCCAGAGGATATAAACAACATCGGGTGATTCGCCAAGCCGTTTGGAGACTTGTTCGACGGAACAACCCGGTGCAACCTTTATGCCAATCATTGCATCAGCCTTGTAACGGACCTCAGTAGGGTCGACCACTGCAACGATTCGTAAGGTACCGGCCTGTTTCATTGACTGTACCCGGTTGCGTACTGTACCTTCAGATACGTTGAGTGCGTTGGCAATCTCCTTGTATGGGCGACGGCCATCATTTTGCAGTAGCTTGACAATTTTGCGATTTAAATCATCATCCGGCGAAGCAATGCCGTTCGCTTTGACTTTGGCAGATTTTGCTGTAGTTGAAGTCATGATTGTGGTAACGATAGAATTAGTGCCGAATTATTAACGAAAAAATATATATTTGCAAATAATATTGCAGATAAAGCAAAATATTATCCATAGTCGATGCGAAATTCGAAATAGGTTGACCAAAAATTTGGTGCATTCGGGAGGTTCGGGCGATGCAGTCCTATTCAGCATTACTGGAACACTTTGACAAGTCTGGCGAGACCCGCCATGGATTGCCGGGCTCTATCTATACAGACGATACTCTCTATCGGCTCGAACAAAAGTCACTGTTCAGCAACAACTGGGTATTCGTGGGATTTTCTCACGAGATGAATCATGTGGGTGATGTTCGGCCAATTGATGTCGCGGGACTGCCAATTTTTCTATTGCGTGGATCGGATGGACGGATTTCTGCCTACCACAACGCCTGCCGGCATCGGAATCTCAAACTGATTGCTGCGGACGGCAACACCAAACGCATGATTCGCTGTCCGTATCACCACTGGAGTTACGATCTTTGTGGCGCACTGAAAAATGCACCTTATTTCGGCGGTAATATTCGTGAAGTGCCAGCTGATTTCAGATATGAGGACAACGGACTGAAACCTGTAAACTGCGAGGTCTGGTATGACTGGATATTCGTAAATTTGTCCTCTGAACCTGCATCATTTGAAGACTTTTTGGCCCCGATTCTAAGGCAGTTGGGAGACTATGACGTTGCAGATTTCAAGCCTGTCACAACTGTGGATCTTGGTACTGTTGCGTGCAACTGGAAGTTACTGATGGAAAATTTCATTGAGCCTTACCACGTTCAGTTTGTGCACAAATCTACGACCGACCAGCCATTGGAAGATCACTATACAGTGATTGATGAGCACTGCCTGGGTAGTGCTGTTCAAATCAGCGAGGAGCAATTGAAAACTGCGAGGGAAGGCACTTTGGGGGTTACTTCGCATTACCTGACCCTTTTTCCTAATTTTGTACTTGGTACTTATCAACCAGACCAAATCGGAGTTCATCTTAACATTCCAGAGAGTGTTGCCAGTACCCGTCAGAAGCGAGTGATTTACATTCACTCCGATTCGCGTTATAGTGACGAGCAAATTCAGCATTTGCACGATCTTTGGCGTAGTGTCCATTTAGAGGATCACGAAATGTGCGAACGATTGCAGCAGGGGCGGCATTCCCCCTTGTCGCAAATGGGTGGAGTGTTGTCGCCATATTGGGAAAACAGTGTCCGAAAATATCAGGAATTGGTTGCCGATGCGATTCGGCCCGCATTACATGAAGCATTAAGAAATTGAACGAGGAAAATAATGAGCGAGCAAAAACCAGATTTTCGACTTGATCACACGATGATTCGAATTTTTGACCAAGAAAAAACTTTGGATTTTTACACGCGCATACTGGGCATGAAAATTTTGCGCCAGAATGAGTACCCGAATGGTCGATTTACCAATACTTTCGTTGGTTATCAAGGTGAGGATGAGGGAACATCCATCGAAATGACCTATAACTGGGACCAACAAGAACCCTACGATATGGGTAATTCGTGGGGGCATTTGGCACTTAAAGTTTCGGATGTCTATGCAACAGCAGACTACCTGAAATCACAGGGTGTCGAATTCACGAGGGAACCTGGTCCGATGAAAGGCGGTACTCGCGTCATCGCATTCTTTAAGGACCCCAACGGTTATCTGATTGAATTGAATTCACCCATTGGCGGGTGAGGGTGAAACACTTGAGCCAACGGTGTTCCCTTGAAAATTCTCAAATTACGTGAAGAATTTCCCACATAGCGTCTCTCTAATCTCTTTTCTGGTTCACATCGTACCTGAGAACTATTGACAGCCTTTCTCGCTAGCAACACGGTTTCAACCAATGAAGCTCGAATTGATCGAGCCATTCTGGTTAGGCAGGAATCTGGAAGGGTCTCAAACGAACTGGTGCTATTTGAAGAAATTCAGTTGCTGGCGGAGTCCGCGGGTGCTGAAGTATTAGGAGTGATTCTTTCCAAACGCCGTTCACCTAGCAGTTCTACATTTATTGGGTCAGGTAAAGTAGAAGAGTTGCAAGCGCTGATTGCAAGCACGGATGCTACTCTCGTTATTGTTGACCACACAATTTCTCCAATTCAGGAAAGAAACCTCGAACGTGCAGTTCAATGTCGAGTAATTGACCGTACGCGGTTGATTCTTGACATTTTTGCGAGTCGTGCATCAAGCAAGGAAGGTAAGCTCCAGGTAGAACTCGCCCAATTGAGACATCTTTCAACGCGACTGGTGCGTGGTTGGACCCACCTTGAGCGCCAGAAGGGCGGTATCGGGTTGCGAGGCCCGGGTGAAACCCAGCTTGAAACGGACAGACGATTGATTGGTCGGCGGATCAAAACCTTGATTAAGCGACTGGAAAAGGTTTCAATTCAGCGCGAACTTCGTCGGCACGGTCGAAAAAAAGTTCCCATATCGACTGTTGCGTTGGTTGGATATACCAATGCTGGAAAGTCCTCGCTATTTAACAGGTTAAGCGGTGCAGGTGTTTTGTCTCAGGATGTGTTGTTTTCAACGCTTGATACAACGATGCGTCGGATAGATTTGCCAGATTATGGACCTGTCATACTTTCTGACACAGTCGGATTCATTCGGGACCTGCCGCACGGATTGGTGTCATCATTTCACGCAACGCTTGAAGAAATTACCAGTGCTTCTCTACTGCTTCACGTTATTGATACATCAAGCGAAGACGCAGACCAGCGTATCGAAGATGTCGAATTGGTGCTTGAAGAGATCGGCGCTGCCGATATTCCCAGGCTGGAAGTGTACAACAAAATTGATCTTCTAGATAACATCGCAAAGCAAACGACCAATGCTAACGGTGCGGTTAGAAAAATATGGCTGTCTTCCATATCCGGTGAAGGCGTAGACCTGCTGATGAGTGCGCTTGGAGATTTTTTTCGTCGTGATCACGTACTTGTCCGCATTCGTTTGCCTGCCTGCGCTGGAAAACTGCGGGCATCAGTTTACACAAGAATTGGTGTAATGCATGAGCAGGTTCTTGATTGTGGCGATACCGTTTTGGACTTGGAAGTGTGCGAAAGCGATGTCAACTGGTTGATCACCAATCGGGACTTTCGGGAAGAGTATTGGCAAATCAAGCCTGAAATGGTCGATACGCTGAGTTAGTTGGTGAGCATATCTCAATTTCTGCGTGCGAGCGCCTTTATTCGGTGTTCTGATTGAAATGCAACAAGAAGACTTTCTTCGCTACAGCAAATCATTCAGCTTGACAGAATTCGCTTGTTCTCAGAAGATTTCCCTGTGCTGGAGATAGCTGGTAATCCAAGGGAATCAAAAAGGTGACTTGTTTTTCGAAAGCAATATCTGCCCCGCGTTCTTGAGGATGATACTTGCTTTTCTGCCATCTATTCCCTAATGCCTAATCCAGCTACCTTGCGCTCGATTCTTTCCAAGCATCGTTTCCAGGTGTATTGCGCAGACCAAGTAGCGGCCGAACAAACCCTCTTCTATGCATAGGTCTAAAATCGTATAATTGAACCTCCAGCGTATCCTTTCGAATCGAGGCGGGCTCGTACGCTCTGTCTTGATTAAGGAAAGCATCACATACTTTATCGTTGAGGTTGAAATTCAAATGCCGTGGGATGAACCCGACAAGGGTCGTCAGGATAAAAACTCCGGACAACGGGGAGGATCCTCAGGTCCGCCCGAAATAGATGAAATCGTAAGCGACATTCAAGACAAATTTTCGCGGGTATTCTCGAGTTTTGGTAAGAGGGGTGGTCCAGGTGGTCCCGGTGACCCTCCGGATACGAAACCGAGGTCTCCAAGAAGACGAGGAGCCCGAAAAACACTGATTGGGCTCGCACTGTTGGTGGTTATTGGTTTGTGGGTCTCGAGCGGGCTTTATGTCGTCGAACAAGGTGAGCAGGGTGTTGAACTGAGATTCGGTAAGTATACCCAGACAACCGATGCCGGTCTTCGATGGCACATGCCATTCCCCATTGAACAGGTTTTGATCGTCAATGTTCAGAAAGTCAATACAGTAGAAGTAGGCTATCGAGTCAGTGAGCGGAACCGAACAATTACGCCAGTTACTCGCGAAGCTCTGATGTTGACTGAAGATGAGAATATTATCGATATTCAGTTTGCAGTGCAGTATGACATTAAAGACCCCAAAGACCTGTTGTTCTATGTCAGTGATCCAATTCACTTGGTAGTACGCCAAGCCACTGAAAGTGCAGTTCGAGAAATAGTCGGTCGTAACACGATGGACTTCGCTATTACAGAGGGCCGGGCCGAAATTGCACGCGGTACCCGCGACCTATTGCAGGAAATTCTTGATCGATATAAGACAGGTGTGAATGTAAGAGCGGTAGAGATGCAGAACGCACAACCGCCAGCTGAAGTGAAAGCGGCTTTTGATGACGCGGTGAAAGCTCGGGAAGACGAAGAACGACTCAAAAATGAAGCGGAAGCTTACGCCAACGACGTAATTCCGAGAGCAAGAGGTCAGGCTGCTAGAATTGTCCAGGAAGCCGAAGCCTATAAAGCTAGTATTGTTGCCCGAGCAGAGGGTGAAGCTTCTAGATTTGAACAGATTTACGATGAATATCGAAAAGCACCACAAATTACCCGTGACCGCTTGTATCTTGAGTCCCTGGAAGAAGTTCTGAACAATTCAACTAAATTGCTAATTGATCAGCAAAATAGCAACAACATCATTTATCTGCCGCTTGATCAAATCATTCAACGACGCAATAGTGGTGCTTCGAATACCAATGACGGCAGGATTGGTCAGATTAACGATCAGTCCGATCTGATTAGCAGTTCCAATCGCCCAAACCGAACCGATACTCGCGACCGGCGCATAAGCGGTTAGTCGAAGCAAGAATCTGAGGAAATAAAAATGTCAGTTAAAACTATCTTACTAGGCGTTATTGCGGTCATCGCGGGTGTTTTGATCTATGAGACTATTTATTTTGTAGATGAGCGCGAACGAGCCATTGTTTTTCAATTTGGACGAATCGTTGAATCTCACGATCAGCCAGGAATACACTTCAAAAAACCATTTATCAACAACGTTAGGTTTTTTGATGCAAGAATTCAAACCATGGATGCGGACCCGGAGTTATATCTCACTGCCGAGAGGAAGAATTTGGTTGTTGATTCTTTTGCGAAGTGGAGAATCAGGGATGTTGCGAAATACTACGTCACTGTAAGTGGGTTGCAGTCCAATGCGCGAGCCAGGCTCGCCCAGCGTGTGAATGACAGTTTGCGACAGGAATTTGGTAAGCGTCAGGTGCAGGAAGTTATTTCTGGTGATCGGGCTGAAATTATGGAGCTGGTACGCCTGTCAGTCGACAAGGAAGCGTCGGAATTTGGTGTAGAAGTAATCGATGTTCGATTGAAGCGGGTTGACCTGGATCCAGAAGTTAGTGAAAGTGTGTACAGTCGAATGGAAGCTGAGCGTGCCAGAGTTGCTAAGGAACTGCGTGCGCAAGGAGCTGAAGCGGCTGAGCGAATTCGTGCAGATGCTGACCGTCAGCGGGAAATTACGATTGCAAATGCCTACCGAGAAGCTCAACAAATTCGCGGTGAAGGTGACGCAATCTCGACTCTGACCTATGCCAATGCGTATGGGCGGGATGCTGATTTTTACCGGTTGTATCGCAGTCTTCTCGCATATCGCAACACTTTTCAAAGTAAAGATGATTTGCTGATATTAGAACCGAATTCAGAGTTCTTCAGGTTCTTTAAGGGTTCTGTGGACCCCGCAATGATAGATAGCATGCCTCTCGAAATCAACGCCATTTCAGATGTAGAGGGTGGTGCCACAACAATGAGTGAGTCAGGCGGCTGATCTCGCAAATCAATGTGACGTGAATGTCTGGCAAGTCATTCTGGCGGCTGTGGGACTGGTTTTGGTGATTGAAGGTGCAGTTTACTTTGCTTTACCGGATGTCTCTCGCCAGTTGCTGAAAAGGTTGCTTGAAACCAGAGTTGGGGTGTTGCGTCGGATTGGTATGATCTCAGTTGCTATAGGATTAGGGCTGATCTGGCTTGCCACTACGTTGTAAACTCTGATAGACGGAATTCTTGGTCGCCGGGTTTTCATTCTAAAACCAGGCTTTATCGAACTCTTACTTTCCCCATTGCCATAAACTCTGATCCATGACTGGTGGTTGGATACAACTCGACGGAGTTGAGCAGATATTGCCTTATGACGGGTGGGAGTTCGAACAGCTGCGTCGTGAACTACTTGATTGCCTGTATCAAAATGGTTACGAGCTAGTCGTTCCGCCATTAGCTGACTTTGTTGAATGTCTGCTTGGTGGCACGAACGATGATCTTGATGTGCTCACAGTAAAGACACCGGATTATGTGAGTGGCAAGATGTTTGGCATTCGGGCTGACATGACACCTCAAGTTGCCCGACTTGCGGCGCTTCACTTGCCCGTCCAACAACAGCCAGTTCGACTTTGCTACTTTGGTTCGTCTTTACTTGCCAGAGTACCTAGTATTGGCGGCAGCAGGGAACTTCTGCAGTTTGGAGCTGAACTTTTCGGGTCCTCGTCGCTTGAAT
>CAZYSR010000217.1:0-5340 GCA_964649525.1 uncultured Gammaproteobacteria bacterium | reverse complement strand
CGAGTGCAATTGGATCGTACCGGGGTGTTACTGGACGCATGCGGTGAATCGACATCAAACTCAGCATCCGCTCCGTTTTACGGTCAAGTTCCGGTAAACTAGTACCAAACACAAACACTCCAGCGAACACCCGATAAATGGGATTGCCCCGGACGATCTCACTGAGAGCGCAATCAGCCAGAGAACGTCGCTCTACCGCAGCCGCATCATCACCTACAGAATTCTCTCTCACTCTGGCGATCTTCTCTTCAATCATTTCCTGTGGTGAATACACAACGCTCATCGACCAGATTGAACCTTGCGGAACCTGATCCCAAAATGTTGCCACTGCATCACCGAATTGACGCTCTACCGTCAGATGTCCGATTTCAGGTTCACTGGTTAATTCGTCAATAGTAATAAACCGACTCGGTTGACATCTGAACCACCAGATACCTTGCCGTTTCCATGTCCAGGGTGCAACACCGTGTAATGCAGCCCGACTGATATCTGCACTTGCCGAACCAGAGTAAAGAGCCATAGCCCGCGAGTGCTGATCATTGGTCCATGGGTGTGCATCAAGCAATTCGAAAGTGTCCTCGAATCCGGTATGCGCATCGGGTACCGGAACGAACCAGTGGGTAAGCCATTCGTAGAGGTCTTTGGCGTCCAGTGGTTTGAGAACGATTTCAGATTCTGCCAATGAATGTTGCAACTGAGAGCATAACTGTTCGATCTCATCATTTCCGGTGTATCGTTGCTGAGTGTCCTGTCTCCATATGCACAGTCGAACACGACGGCATTTGCCTCTCCAACTGATGGATTTAGTGGTGCCGTATGGGTAAAGCCCACCTTTTCGGGTCAAGTCCCCAAAATGCTCGTTTATAATGCGAAACCAATTTTGGGTGTATCGGCTTTCCAGTAATGAGGGTTCGGTATAGTTTTTCAAACGCTTTGAAAGCGTACGCGTCAGTCCATTGACGTCATCCTGAACAAACCACTGAGTTATCCAGGGATTTCCATAGTTTTCTGGGAAACTACTCGCAATTGCCTGATGCACCCTTTCCTGTATACGACTCAACACATCGTGACTCTTCGCCTCAGTACTGCCGCAACTGACTTCGAATATTCGACCAACACTCATCAGGTCCTGCAATCCGATATTCCCATTTCCAAGGTCAAGCCGCGGTGCCAAAAGGTCAGCAAATGAATGTGTGTTTTTGACCACCTTCCGAAAATTAGGGTCGGGATGTAGCTGAGGCTCAAGGTACTCTTCAATCGTGAGCGGATTACAGTCTCTTCCATTCCACTCGACTAACGTCAACTCCTCCGTTGAAAAATGATCAAATCGATTATTCTTCTGTTCTGACTGATACGAATATGTGAGGAATTTCGACCAAAGTTTCATTGCACCAGTATCTCCCCTGGTAAGGCGTATTCGATAGTTTCATACATCGGAAATGTAGTTGAATAACCGGGCACCGGCGTCCCTTCAAATGACAGATGCGGGAAGACATAGAGAATGATCGTTGGATTGGGCAGACGAGGAAAGTGCAACGACAACTCATTGTTCACATCCCGCGTATAACCTTTCAAACCTGTGTCTGAATTAGAAAGGTAAAGTACTCTCCTCGATATAGGTGCAATTGAGGCTTCATGCTGGGTGTAGATTTGTTCAATTGTCTTCGCGTTACCAGAATGTCGTACCTTGTTCAAAAATGAAGTTGAACAGGAGGCAATGCTCAGAGACAAACTAATCAGTCCAACCTTGACGAGCATATTCATGAGTGTTCAAGAGTTTGAAATTTTGAACCTTGCGAGCATTCGGTTCCTGATCAATTTGAATTGTTTCTTCTATATGAATTGCAACACTCTGACCTGCTGGAACGTAGATTGCGTCAAATGAATTTAACTGTCGATCATTTAGCCAGTCAGCAACTGTCAACAGAGATTCTTTAGTTGCATAGCCAGCTACAAACTGATCAATGTCTCCCACTAAAGCTGTGGTCGTTTCATCACTTCCTACAGAATTCGATGTTTCGGTCTGAGCGTTGGCGATCGCCTCAGCTGTGGCTCTAGTAGTATTGATTAATGTTGCCTGAGTCAAGTACTGCAATGCGTTTGATTTCAGTTCCCCTTCGATACAAGGGTTGCCAAACTCATCGGAAATCCAACCCAACCCGGTAAAAGTAGATTCGGGGTCGGCAACTTTCCGAGCTGTCTGGATAGTTCCATCCCCGAAGATGAAGGTCGCAGTATCAATATTGCCTGAAACGCACGATAGTGAAAGATCACCACGTGCCGTTCCAGCCAAGAGCATTCCGGCCAAGTGCGGGATTCGATGGCCATTTGATGCAAGATTCTTGGAACCAACCAGAACTTTAAATCGCCACGGATCCTGAAGCTGACCACGAATGGGAATGCGGCCTACTAGTGCGGTCAATGCAGTAGCACCTAGTAGCGTTGTTGTAGCAGGGATGGTAAGGTATGAGGTTTCTAGAGAATCAATTTCAAACTGTAAAAGCTGAGGATTCAGTGATTCGCGACTGACTTCCGGAAGTGACTCATTGATTGGAATAATTTGATCAGTATCCATTGATGTAACCCAGTGCAGCAAAGAGGCATCCGCAGCAGATTCAATTGAATTCTCAGTTGTGAGGGTTTGCTGTGTTTCAATGTGATTCAAACGTATTTTCAAGTCATCCACTGAGTCTGCAATCTGTGTAATTGAATTCCGGGACAAGTTGTTTTCGATAGTCTGCCTCAAGTCCTCAAGGTCGTTTATTATTGATTCATGTAATTGTTGGCGTTCTGCCTGATCGTTTAACCTCTGGTTTTCTATTGACTGTTCAATGTTAGAAATTCTTGTGGCAACAGCGCGAACTTCCTCAGCCGCATTGTCACGATCCGATAATTCTGAATTTATGTTTGTGTCGATTCCGGCAATCAATGCGCGATCATCTTCGCTTTGACCATCGTCTTTGCTAATCATTGTCCAGACGACAATGACGAAGAGGACTAGCGCACCCAACCAGAATACTGAATGAGTTCTCAGTAAAGGCATTCTAAAAATAAGAAGTTTCAAAGGGATAGTCAGAAATTAACACCAGCACCGTGGTATCGCCTGAGTTTCCTTGGGCACTCAACTTCGAGTGAACAAACGCGGCACTACGCCATGTCCCGCGAAGTTCTCTTGGGTCGAGAATGATAGGCTGCGTCAATTGGTTGACTATCTTGATTGCCGTGATAAAGTGAGTCGGCGACTGCCAGCTGGCAATTGGAACCGCTGTAACCGCACCGGCACAAGCCGTGGGAATTCTCATTCCACATCGAAAAATTTCAAACGAGTTTAAATCCACTGCAATTTGCTGTAAACCTGGCAACTCGCTCAACAAACGCTCCGGTGCGTAGAGTTGCTGAACCACCCAGCGCGTCAATTTGACAAAACCGAGGTTCAGCGATGGCTTACCCGAACTTCGTCGTTCATCGGACCCCCGTCCGTGAATGATGATGGGTTGGTTAAACTGAGTGGAGTGCTGAGATCTGACCTGTAAAACTATTCGTCCTAGTGGATCAGCTAGCAGTACAAGCCGGACTGGACTAAAGGGTTCTTTTGCCTCTAACCAAAGATGGTTTCCGACAATTTCCGATTTCAGTATTCGTTTGACAGACTGTGGAATACCCAATCGTAGACTACCGGCTTCAGGCACGGAAATTCGTTGCTCATAACCGACGGCAAGATCTAGTTCCAGTGGTGCATTGGGCCAGTGATAACTAACTTCAGACGCAATTGAATCCTCGGTAGCGACCATCAAGTTCAAGGAGAGGAACATACGTAGACCGATCAGGTAAAGTCTGTCATTCATGACTCAATGTCGAGAATTCTTTCAGGCATTTTTTGCATGGTGTCGAGTAACAGTCCCCAAGGATTGAACTCGGGATCAATCGCTTTGAATATCACCTTCAAGTGGTAACGAATCCTGACATCTTTCACTAACACACCACCGATGTTCTCCTTTAGTTCAACATCCAGCTTAACCGTCCACTTGCCGGAGTCTTCCAAGGTGACGGTGTCGCGAAAGTTCAAATTTTCCAGCGGCAGGAGAAAACGGGTTCGATTCAACAATTCAGGAGTGCGGTTTTCTCCGTCGTGTCGAAGCCATGCTTTAAACTCTGGTGTCAGAAACTCCGTCAGACGTTCAAGGTTCTTTGGATAATCTTCAAAACAGTTGTGCGGACATCGGTTTAACTGTTGCCAGATGTATCCAGCAAAGTTGTATACCTCCCAGGGATGAATTGAGTTGAGCGAAATCTGACCGCCATATCTCAAATCTGGAGGGATACTGATTCGTTGTACTTTAGCAGCGTACTGCCAGCCATACAGAGTACCCACTAAGCAGATGCCCAAAAACGCCGAAATTGCTCTGAGCGTCAAAATGTGACTGTAAAGATTGGCATCCGCATGTAGGTAGCGCGGCATGACTTTATTCCTCCCTGACGGTCGACCAACGGCCGGATTTGTAAATCAAATAACTCCCGAGGAGTGGGTGTAAACGACAAAACAACATGCGCAAATGCCAGCCTTCTGGCTTCCCTAACTTTATTGTTTTGAGCAGGTTAGCAATGCCTGCCACCCAAAGCAACAATCCTCCTACAAAAATCGCAAAGCCAATGAAAAGAGCGTGTAGTCCGTCGAGAATCAAAAAGCCGAGAGGAAACGCCAAAGGTAACCAAGCGCATCCAACTGACACTGCAATTGAGTAAAGCTCACTTGCGCTGCATCCCTTGTAGAGCCGCGTTTCGTAATCGAGTGGTGCACAGGGAAATAGCATGACTAAATGCTCAAAATTTCGCTCAGTCTTTCTGAGCCCCACCAGGCTCCGAAAATCACAGTTAGAATGACCAGTATTCCAGCTCCAAAGTAAACACTGAATCGACCCCACTCTCCTTTTTTTCTGGCATCATTCACCTCGGCAATTAACCCACCGGCAAATCCAATGAGTGCAAATACCACAATAATCGTTAATCCAATGAATATGATGAATCGGATGACGGCAATGACATACCCAATGGGGTCATCTTCGCTAAAGGTTTCAGACCCTATGTTTGGAGGAGTTGGCAACACAATTTGCGCATCACAGACCCCTGAAACAAAAAGGAAGATTGTCGTTAGCACCACAAAAACCATCTGTTGAAGTGCTGTTGCTTTGAATGAGAGCAGTTTAGTCAAATTACAGAAACGCAATTAGCGTCAAAATGATTAGAACAACAAGAAGCGAACGGAAACACTCAAACAAGAGGTCAATAAAATTGATCTGGTGACTCTGCAGTTGTCCGAGTGTACAGTGAACAATCCATATC
>CAZYSR010000216.1:0-2153 GCA_964649525.1 uncultured Gammaproteobacteria bacterium | reverse complement strand
AATCATCAGCACCTTTCTTATCTTGTCTTCGCTGAGTTCCATCCGCTCTGCGAGTTCCTTAACTGTTGCTTCGCTCCCTTCCTCCTGCCGAATTTCTCGTTGAATTCGAGTTAGTGTGCTCAGTGTCTGCGTCATATGCACCGGTACTCGAATCGTTCGCGACTGATCCGCACACGCTCGAGTAATCGCCTGGCGGACCCACCATGTTGCGTAGGTTGAAAACTTGAATCCACGCTCGTACTCAAATTTATCAACTGCTTTCATCAATCCGATATTACCTTCCTGAATCAGGTCCTGGAATCCCAAGCCGCGGTTGCTGTACTTTTTCGCAATTGATACAACCAAGCGTAGATTGGCTTCAACCATTTCTTTCTTTGCCTGATTCGCTCGAGTTTCACCAATCGTAATCTCCCGGCACGCCGCCTTGAACTCGTGGAGTGGCATCACCAATCGGTTCTGCAGATAATTCAACCGCTTTCGGACTTCAGCGATTTCTTCTCGACAGGCATCAATTTGAGCAGCTTGTTCGTCAGTAGTGAAGTTCTTTAACAGAAATATCAAATTTCGATGAAGCGGCTGATGTTCCAGCAACGGCAGAACCTCAGATTTGGGCAACTTGATTTTCTGCAAGCAGATCTGCTCCAGTACCTTGCTCCGCTCCCGGCGCTGCGCATTAATCTCGTGAATAAATTTGAAAATATCATCGAGTTGCTGTCGGGTAAAGGAGAATTCTAAAAACTTTTTCTCCAATACCTTCTTGTGACGAATGACTTTGGAACTATCAATGCCTTCTTTTCGAACTGCGCGCCTTAACCAATCATAACGCTGCCGAATTGTCTGGAATTCTTTGAGGAACAGGGTAACGCTTACATTTGACTCAATGCTCAAACTGTCTGATCTCTTTATGGTAGAGGCAGCTACGAAGTTGGACTTTTTCCTGATTCCGATACACAAATCATTGAAACGGATTTGACCCGCTTCAACCGAATCAAATTGTTGAATCAGGTACTCAAAAACAACAGGACACTTGGAAATTGCGTGGGTTGCTTTTTTCAATCCATTCTGGATTTTTCTGGCTAGTTCAATTTCCTTACTCCGAGTCAACAGTGCATATTCACCCATTTCGCGCATGTACATGCGTATGGGATCGGTCGTGCTGCCTAGCTCGCTCTTGAGTGTACTGTCAACTTCGGTTGCAGGCCCGTCGTCGAGTTCGCGCGGACCTAAGGCAAAGTCTTCGGGATTGAGGATTTCATCGTACACCTCGATATCCAAATCAAGGAGCAGACTAATGATGTTTTCGACGCTGTCAGCATCATTCATTGAGTCAGAAAGATGGTCTCTGACATCTTCGAATGTAAGAAAGCCCTGCTTCTTCCCTTTATTAACAAGCCGCCGCAGGTCAGTGGCATTCGTTCCGTAATCCAAATCTCTCTCCGTAATTGAAATCCTTTCCGAAGATACCATTGGAGATTCCCTTCTCTAACAGAAATAACGAAGACTAACTGTTTTATCACAGCGATCTGATCGCTTCGATTAAACAGGGAGGGCGATCGCCGGTTTCGGCAACCGCATCCGCTCATCTATCTCTCAGAACTTACCAACTTTCGTTTTCTCCTAGAAAACGAATTTCAATTATAGCCACGCTTTTATTGGTGGGATTCTTTAATTTAGTGAATAGTTTAAACTGGTTTCTTGATTCTATTTCCTGTTTTTGTAGCCGAATTTACGGATGTAAAAGGAGTCCTGCTGTTGCAGGTTGAAAAGGCATATTCGTTCTACAGTACTGCTGCTTTTTGATGCTAACTTCCTTTCATACGAGTTCCAACAGCATCGAATACTGGCCCATACTTGACTTTTCCGGAAAACAGATCGCCTGCAACATTCACTTCTACCGAAGTTTCATCTGGTAATTCAATTCCTTCATTCAATATTGAAATGGCAACAGGTGATTTGATTCTGTAGCCGAATGTGGCTGACGTTGTTTTACCGACCGGTTTACCTTGGTAAATTACAGGTTCATCGCCAATTGGAATTGCGGCATGATTATCGAAAACAACTGAAATGAATCGGTTTCTCGCACCGGATTCTAGACGATCTTCAAGTGCACGCTTGCCAATGAAATCCTTTTCCCAATCAACTGTAAATGACAG
>CAZYSR010000215.1:0-2802 GCA_964649525.1 uncultured Gammaproteobacteria bacterium | reverse complement strand
AAGTCGCCACCTCTTGGGAATCCAAGCCAGGTGCAACAGATTGGACTTTCAAACTTCGTAATGATGTTGAATTTCATGATGGCCAAAAGCTGACAGCGAACGATGTCATCTATTCAATCAATCATCACATCCGTGAAGGCTCGACTTCAGCAGTTGCCGGTCAAATGGGCAAAATTGCTGAAATGAAGGCTGATGGCGACCATGTGCTTCACATTACGCTGTCTGAAGGTAATGCAGACTTTCCGTGGTTGATCAGTGATTACCACGTTTCCATCTTTCCGGCAAATGGCGGATGGGAAACTGGAGTTGGTTCGGGACCGTATTCGTTAGTCAATTACGAGCCTGGCGTGCGAGCTGAACTTACGCGCAACGACAATTATTTCAAGGAAGGTCGACCCTACTTTGATGGCGTTGAAGTGACAGTAATTGCAGACGCGGCTGCCCGTGACAACGCTTTGAAGACAGGACAAGTCGATGCTACAAATAGGGTGAGTCAGCGAACAGCCCACCTGCTGGACAAAGCACCAGGTGTCTCAGTTCATAAAGTCGTGGGTACCAAACAATACACAGTACCGATGCTGTGCAATGTCCCACCTTTCGATAATGTGAAAGTGCGTCAGGCATTGCGTCTGGCGGTTGATCGGGAAGCACTGTTGAAAACGGTGCTTGGCGGACACGGTGAAGTTGGTAACGATTTACCAATTGGTCGTCGGCAGGAGTTCTATAACACTGAACTTCCTCAGCGGGAATACGATCCGGATCAGGCTGCTTTCATATTGAAAGAAGCTGGCATGTCAGGCCTCTCAGTTGAACTGTCTGCTGCCGATGCGGCTTTTGACGGTGCGATTGATGCAGCAGTTCTGTATGCAGAACACGCCAAAGCGGCAGGCATTAACGTTAACGTGATTCGTGAATCCAACGATGGTTACTGGTCAAATGTCTGGCAGCAGAAGCCTTGGGTCATGTGCTACTGGTCAGGTCGTCCGACGCAGGATTGGATGTGGACTATTGCTTATGAATCAGGTGGAGCCTGGAACGACAACAACTGGGAAAACGCGAGATTCCAGTCCTTGCTGAAACAAGCTCGTGTTGAGGTAGATCAAGCGAAGCGCAAAGACATGTATTGGGAAATGCAACGTCTGCATTGGGAAGAGGGTGGAACTGTGGTTCCATTGTTTGCTGCTGATTTAATGGGAGTTTCAGACAAAATACTCCTGCCCGACGTCATCGGATCTGATTGGGAGTTGGATGGTCAGCGATGTGGTGAGCGTTGGAGTTTTGCATAAGGAAATTGCGGTCTAGAGAAAATACGCAAGGTTAGTGAGATCAGACGGCTTTGATCAATGGGTCTTACCCGACTGATTTTCAATCGCTTTTTGTTTGGGTTGATAACTCTCCTTGCGATCACCTTACTAATCTCTCTTGCTCTTGAGGCGCTGCCCGGTGATTTTGCCGAGCAGCGCCTTGGTCAATCTGCAACACCCGAAACAATAGCCGCCATTCGCGAGCAACTCGGTTTGAACAAACCGGTGCTTGTGCGTTACGTCGAATGGCTGGGTAACTTTGTGCAGGGCGATATGGGCATTTCGCTCTCCAACTCTCGCCCGGTTGCAGAATTGCTGGCGACACGGCTTGGAAATACTCTGTTCCTGGCTGTATCCTCTGCAATTGTCGCGGTTCCGCTGGCTCTATTTTTGGGAATTCTCGCGGCCCTTTATCGTGAGTCCCTTCTCGACAAGATGATATCCACGATAACTCTGGCAGCAATTTCACTACCAGAGTTTTTTATCGGCTACATGCTGGTCGCGCTCTTGGCAGTAAACTGGCAATTATTTCCGGCCATTTCAAGCATTTCTGATTCAATGAGTTTGGGGGATAAGATTTACGCGTCAATCTTGCCCATTGCAACACTGACATTTGTGATTGTGGCCCATATGATGCGCATGACAAGGGCAGCGATCATAAACTTGCTGCAAAGTCCATTCATCGAGATGGCTACTTTGAAAGGATTGAAGCGGTCGCGCATTATCGTTCGTCACGCCTTGCCAAACGCGCTGTCACCCATCATCAGCGCCATCGTACTTACTTTGGCCTACCTGGTCGTCGGTGTCGCCGTGGTGGAGGTGGGCTTTATCTATCCCGGCCTGGGACTGATGATGATTGATTCAGTCACATCCCGCGACCTGCCTATCGTTCAGGCCTGTATCCTGATTTTTGGAGCGACCTATATCACGCTGAATATGTTGGCTGATATTCTCGCCATCATTTGCAATCCCAGAATGCGCCATCCTCGGTAAACTTTGATGAGACGATTCTGGAACTCATTCAAACGTGCCGGACTCCCGGCACATATTGGGATCGTCATCATACTGATATTTCTGTTTGCCGCTGTATTTGCGCCGTGGTTGGCACCTTATGGCGAAAGCGAAGTCGTCGACCCTGTCCCTTGGGCTTCGCCTTCAGAGAGTGGAACATTGCTCGGTTTGGATCAACTCGGTCGTGACCTGTACACGCGGGTTCTCTACGGGGCCAGAAATACCATAGCGCTCGCTTTGGGCATTACCTGCCTGGCATTTTTCATGGGAATGGTTGCTGGATTTTTTGCAGCAGTCGTTGGCCGATGGGTTGATCATCTGCTTAGTCGATGTGTTGACATCATTATGGCTTTCCCAACCTTGTTTTTCGCTCTGATTGCACTGTCAATTTTTGGCACATCCATACCTGTGATGGTTTTTGTGATTGCCACGCTTGATGCAACTCGGGTTTACAGGATTTCACGCGCCCTGGCGATGGATATCAACG
>CAZYSR010000214.1:0-2486 GCA_964649525.1 uncultured Gammaproteobacteria bacterium | reverse complement strand
GAGGAATTTGTCTCATGAGGCTAAACACCCAAGTACTATCACGCCCTTCATCTAGTATCGAAGTCAATCGTGTTTTGAGAAACACGTACATTCTGCTGTCAATGACGCTTTTGTTCTGCGCTTTGGTTGCAGGCCTCTCAGTGGTATTCAACTGGCCTTATCCAGGACTGCTCCTGACTTTGGCTGGATATTTTGGATTGCTGTTTCTCACCTCAGCATTTAGAAATTCAGCTCTGGGATTGGTGTTTGTATTCGCCTTGACAGGCTTTATGGGTCTGACACTCGGTCCGATTATCGGTTATTACCTGACCGTTATCCCTAACGGTGACCAGGTTGTAATGACTGCTTTTGGCGGAACTGGTTTGATCTTTTTTGGTCTGTCCGCGTACGCGCTGACAACAAGAAAGAATTTCGCTTTCCTGGGTGGAATGCTGTTTGCAGGAATACTGACTGCGTTCGTTCTGTCCCTAGTAGCTATATTCTTTAGCTTACCGATTCTGTCGATTGCTGTTTCCGGAATGTTTATTCTGCTTATGTCAGGATTGATTCTGTACCAAACCAGTGCAATCATTCATGGTGGCGAAACGAATTACATCATGGCTACAGTGACGCTGTTCATCAGCATCTACAACCTATTCATCAGCCTAATCCAGATTCTTGGAATTTTCGGCGGCAGAGAGTAGTCTAACTTAATTTCTAGAATAAACCATCAGCCGCTGTACGACTCTGTCGTACAGCGGCTTGTTCTTGATGCAGGGTTTGTAATCGATATGGATTCGTCAACTTTGACGCATCATTGAACGCAGCACAAATTGCCTTGGCAGCAGCGATGGTTGTGAAATAGGCAACTTTGCGTTTTAGTGCTTCTTTCAGAATGGTCTCAGAATCCGCCAGGCTTTTGCGCTTTCGGGGGACGTTGACAATCAAATTAATTTCGTTATTCTTCAGCATGTCAACTACATGAGGGCGCCCTTCTCGAACCTTGTTAACCCGTTGAATATCAATCCCATGGCTACGCAATAGATCAGCCGTCCCTTGAGTGCCAAAGAGCTTGAACCCCCTTTCCTGTAGCACCCGGCCTACATCCACTAAACCTTCCTGATCGTCTTCTGATACGCTCAATAGTGCATTACCGCCATCGGAAATTGTAAATCCGGTTGCGTGATAAGCCTTCCAATACGCTTCACCAAATGTCTCCCCAATACCCATAACCTCGCCAGTGCTTTTCATTTCCGGTCCGAGTACGGGTTCTGCGCCGGGAAATTTTTCAAATGGAAATACTGCTTCCTTGACACTAAAGAAATTTGGAATGAGTTCCTCCGTTATTCCTTGATCGGCAAGTGATTGTCCCAGCATGCATCGAGCTGCTATCTTGGCCAAAGGAATGGATGTGGCTTTAGAAACAAATGGAACAGTTCTGGAAGCTCTAGGATTAACCTCAAGAACATAAACGTCATCACCTTTTACAGCAAACTGAATATTCACTAGACCCAGCACATCAAGCGCAAACGCCAGTTTTTCAGTTTGTCGACGAATCTCATCTTGAACTGAATTAGACAGGTTGTAAGGTGGCAGTGAACATGATGAGTCGCCCGAGTGTACACCAGCGAGTTCAATGTGTTGCATGATTCCACCTATCAGAACTCTTTCTCCATCACAGATTGCATCAACGTCAACCTCAATTGCGTCACTCAGAAACTTATCGAGCAAGACTGGTGAATTATGTGATACATCGATTGCTGCGCCCATGTACTGACTCAATTGATCTTCGTCTCTTACAATCTCCATCGCACGTCCACCCAGAACGTAGGAGGGTCTGACAACCAAGGGATAGCCAATTGACTTTGCAGCAAGCAACGCATCATCAACACTAACTGCAGTCGCATTGGATGGCTGTTGTAATTCCAATTCTCTAATCAGAGATTGAAAAAACTCACGATCTTCCGCCTCATGTATGGATTCTGCAGACGTACCGACAATTACTACATTTTCTTCTGTCAACTCTCTTGCCAGTTTCAGAGGTGTTTGTCCGCCATACTGCACTATTACGCCATTGGGCCTTTCGACGCGACAGACTTCCAGCACATCTTCAATCGTAAGAGGCTCAAAGTAGAGTCGGTCTGAGACGTCATAGTCCGTCGATACTGTTTCTGGATTGCAGTTAACCATAATGGTCTCGTAGCCATCTTCCCGAAGCGACATCGCGGCGTGTACGCAGCAGTAATCAAATTCAATGCCTTGCCCTATTCGATTGGGACCTCCTCCCAAAACGACAATTTTTCGATTTTCGGTCGGCTCTGACTCACACTCTTCTTCATAGGTCGAGTACATATATGCTGTTGGTGTATCAAACTCTCCTGCACATGAGTCAACTCTCTTGTAAACCGGGTGAATGTAGTTGGCAACTCGGACACTACGAATAAACTGCTCCTCAGTTTCGACAAGATCAGCAATTCTTTTATCGGAAAACCCTTTTTGCTTCCAGG
>CAZYSR010000213.1:0-2145 GCA_964649525.1 uncultured Gammaproteobacteria bacterium | reverse complement strand
ACTACAAAATGCACTGGCCGCACAGACAAAAGGAATCTGCCCGCGGTATCCGCAAGAGTGTCCTACATGATCGCTGGGTAGAACTCAATGCCAGTTTTGGAGAAGCGTCGTTCTGGGAGCGTCCAATGTGGTTTGCACCGCAGAGTCAATCGAATCAGAACATTTATTCCCATACACGACCGAACTGGTTTCAGTACACGGCAGAGGAATGTCGCGCGGCGCGTGAAAGTGCGATCATTCTGGATCAGAGTTCGTTTGGTAAGTTCATGCTGCAGGGCAAGGATGCATGTAGAGTACTGCAGCAGATGTGTGCGAAAGATGTTGATGTTTCAGCCGGTAAAATCGTCTACACACATGTGTTAAATCGGCGCGGTGGAATCGAGGTGGATCTGACGGTTAACCGTATGACAGAGGACTGCTTTTTACTGATTACTTCGGCAACTTCCGCCAGTCGAGATCGCAATTGGATTCAGCGGCAAATTGCATCATCAGACAATGCGATACTGACCGATGTTACTTCCAGCTATTCGGTACTGTCAATTCAGGGGCCAAAGTCGCGTGAAATTCTGTCGGATGTGACCAACGCTGATCTGAGTCACGAGGCATTTCCATTTGCTACATCTAAAGAGATAGAAGTCGGTTACGCAATGGCACTAGCTAACCGGCTAACCTTCATTGGTGAGGTGGGTTGGGAACTTTTGATAGCCACTGATTTTGCACAGGATATTTTCGACCGCATTATGGCAGCGGGCGCTCAGTTTGAATTGAAGCCGGCTGGGTATCATGCACTGGAACATCTGCGTTCCGAGGCGGGTTACCGGGAATTTGATTTGGATCTGACACCGGATGACACACCAATTGAAGCCGGACTTTCAAACGCGGTATCGCTCAACAAATCGCCTGCTTTCACAGGTCAGGACGCATTGTTGAAACAGGCAGAAACCGAATACTTGACCAAGCGTCTGGTGCTTATCAAACTGCACCATCCCGATCCTGTGCTTTGGGGAGAGGAAGTCATTTACCTAGATGGTCAATCCGTGGGCCACCTTTCGTCTGGTGCTTATGGATTCAATCTTCGCTCATCAGTTGGGATGGGCTATGTACACCACCCAGGTGGTGTTACATCCGATTTATTGAGAAGCGGGAGATGGGAAATCGATATCGCTGGCGGTCGATGTCCAGCGGCTGCGTCCTTTGACGCTTTTTTCGATCCATCCCGAAATCGAGTTAACAGATAAAGATTCGACGCCTTTAACTTCTCCAACCTGAATTGAGTTCGACAAAAGCGATTATTTTTTTCGTTTTTGCCGCTTCATCGGTTGATTCGCCCGCAGTTCAGTCGGTACAAGATCATAGATTTTTCGATCTATCGCGAATATGCGGTCCTTAACGTGGGCTTCGTGGTTTTGAACGATTTTGTCAGGTTCGTATATGTAGTTGGCGAGCATGCCAGCAGATTGCCGAAATCCATTCGGCGAGCGGTCACCCAGCCAGTTGAGACGCTTCAGCTGGGCTCCATTTCTAAGATGAAAGCGGGCAACAGGATCAAGCGGTTCATCTTTCTTTCGAGCATAGGCTAGGTAGTAGGCGATGAGTCCCTGCAAAGCTGGTTTTAACGATTCCAACAGTTTTTCGTCTTCGAACCAGTCATCGGATTGCATTTTCAGCATCAGTTCATGATCTTGCTTGGAAATTGCGTATTGATCTGAGTGCTTCAGAATTGAATCAAACCATCTTCTGAATCCAGGAATGGGTGACAGCGTCGAAAAATGTTTAAGGTTTGGAAACTCACGAGAGAGATGCTCGACAACCTGCTTGATCAGAAGATTGCCGAATGAAACTCCCTTCAGTCCTTGCTGGCAGTTGTTGATGGAATAGAAAATTGCGGTATCAGCCATCTGGGGATTGGTAACAGGTCGGGTCGCATCAATAATCGGTTCAATCGATTCAGAGAGCCCCTGTACCAGCGCGACTTCCACAAAAATCAGTGGCTCATTCGGTAGAGTGGGGTGAAAGAACGCAAAGCACCGTCGATCATCTGCAAGTCGCCCGCGCAAGTCTTGCCAGCCTTTCATGGCGTGAACTGATTCGTACTGAATCAGTTTTTCCAGAATGATGGCTGGAGTTTCCCAATTGATTTGTTCA
>CAZYSR010000212.1:0-4174 GCA_964649525.1 uncultured Gammaproteobacteria bacterium | reverse complement strand
GACTTAGCTTGATTGGCGTCCCATTCACTACAGGGTTTATCAGCAAGTGGTACCTGGTATCAGCATCACTTGAGCAAAATTTCTGGTGGCTTGCCGGTTTGATTCTACTCGGATCTTTAGTAACCGCAGCTTATGTCTGGAAAATTGTCGAAATTGCATATTTTCGAAAAGACCTGAATGTACAAGTCGTTCGACAGGAAGCGCCTTTATCACTTCTCATTCCAACCTGGATACTGATTGTAGCCAATATATATTTTGGCGTTGATGCACGATTTTCTGGTTCGATCGCAACCCAGGCCGCTAACACAATTCTCGGAATTTCTCCATGATGAGTGCATCCACGATACAGTTTTATTGTCTCGTTGCACCTCTTGTTGCAGTTGTCTTGATTGTTACAGTCGGACGTGTATTTCCGATTTTGTATGAGGCCATCAATGCCTCAGTTGCAGTAATCACCTTTCTTCTGTCTCTTTCCCTATACAGCGCATTAGGTGAAGGAACAATCGAACCTTTGGTTCTATTTGAGCCTTTCGCAGGCGTGTCTATCGCACTTCTGGCTGAGCCACTTGGAATACTGTTTGCAATGATGGCGAGTTTCCTGTGGATAGTCACGTCAATTTATTCTTTTGGGTATATGCGAGGTCACGGCGAGACTAACCTTGCCCGCTTTAACATCTTCTTTGCGATTGCAATTTCAAGTGCAATGGGAATTGCACTTGCAGCCAATGGATTTACGCTATTTCTGTTTTATGAAGTGCTGACCCTGTCAACATTTCCGCTGGTTACCCACGCTGGAACAGATAAAGCAAGAAGAGCTGGTCGAATTTATCTGTTTTTACTGTTAGGAACATCTGTCGGTATGCTGTTGCTAGCATTAATCTGGACATGGATCCTAACCGGTACTCTTGATTTTCGGTCAGGCGGAATTCTGGATGGAGATATCAGTAAAACAACGCTCAACATACTCTTGGTACTCTATGTCTTCGGAATCGGTAAAGCAGCACTGATGCCGTTTCACCGATGGTTGCCGGCCGCCATGGTTGCACCGACACCCGTCAGCGCATTATTGCACGCTGTCGCTGTGGTCAAAGCAGGCGTTTTTTCGATATTGAAAGTTTCAATCTACATCTTTGGAATCGATTTACTTCAGGAACTGGAAATACACCGCTACCTGGCTTATGTCGCTGCGTTTACGATTGTAGCGACTGCAATCATCGCACTTCGAAAGGACAATCTTAAGGCACGTTTGGCGTATTCCACGGTCGGCCAACTGTCTTACATTGTCCTTGGCGCTCTCGTTGCCAATGCCGCCGGGATTGTTGGTGGCGGTCTCCATATGCTCATGCATGGCTTTGGGAAAATCACCCTGTTTTTTGGTGCAGGGGCCATACTTGTGGCGACACACAAAACCGAAATCAGTCAAATGCGCGGCATCGGACGACGAATGCCCGTTACCATGATCACATTTCTGATCGGCAGCATTGTAATTGTGGGAGCACCACCAACTGGTGGCATGTGGAGCAAATGGAACTTGTTACTAGGTGCAGCTAACACAACGGATTGGCTGTTACTCGCTGCTTTGATCATTGGATCTCTGCTGAGTGCGCTATACCTACTACCTATCGCTGTTCGAGCATTCTATCACTCGCCTGATGACGGTAACGAGACGATAAAGGAAGCGCCGGTTTCGATACTAATCGCATTGATTATCAGCGCTGCTGGCTGCATTATTTTGTTCATTGCCCCGGACTTTGCATTTGACTTGATGAGTATGATTACATCATCAGAATAGCTGATATGAAGAAGAACGAAACGAACTCAAATCTTCCTCGGGCTGTCGGACTTCGACGGATACTCAAGTGGTTTTATGCCGCTTGTGCAATCGTAGTTCTGCTTGACCTTGTAATTCATCGTCATATTTATCATCCCTGGGAATCAATGCTTTTTTTCTATTGTGTGTTTGGATTTGTGGCCTGTGTTTTTCTGGTAGTCGCTGCAAAATGGATGCGAAAACTGCTGATGCGCAGCGAGGATTACTACGATGGGCATTGATATCCCACCATTTGTCATCTTCTTCGCAGGGGCATTACTGGCGCTCATGGTGCGTCAGACTCTGCTGTCGTTAATCTGTGTCCTCGTACCACTAGTCAGCGCAGCCTTTCTGATATTTAGCAATTCACCAGAGGCACGCATTGAAACGTCAGTAATTGGCTTGCAGCTGATCCTATTTAATCCGGATAAACTTAGCCTCGTCTTTGGTTACATTTTCCATATTGCAGCGTTTCTGGGTGGCATCTTTGCCTGGCGCGTTAGAGACCCTGTCCATCAAGCCGCTGCGCTTGCTTATGCAGGCAGTGCACTAGGCGCAGTATTTAGCGGAGACCTGATTACTCTGTTTATGTTTTGGGAGTTGATGGCATTTACCTCTGCATTTTTAATTTGGTGCGGAGGAACTCGAAACTCTATCAATGCCGGAATTCGATACCTGATTATTCAAATCATATCTGGATTTCTGCTGTTGGCTGGAGCAGTGATGCATTACCAGCAAACTGGTTCTCTAGAGTTCACACATATTGGTCTTTCCAGCACAGCCGCCACTCTAATCTTCACTGCTTTTGGCATCAAGTGTGCGTTTCCTCTGCTGCATAGCTGGTTAACCGATGCCTATCCAGAATCAACACCTGCTGGAACCGTTTTTCTCAGCGCATTTACGACCAAAGTGGCGGTTTACGCGTTGGCACGGGGGTTCGCTGGCACAGAGATCTTAATTTACATTGGGATGATCATGACTTGTTTCCCAATTTTCTACGCGGTCATTGAAAATGACCTTCGCCGGGTTTTGGCCTATAGCATGATTAACCAGATCGGCTTCATGGTGGTCGGCGTCGGCATCGGTACCGAACTCGCCATCAATGGTGCCGCGAGTCACGTCTTCAGCCATATCATCTACAAGGCACTCTTGTTCATGTCGATGGGTGCGGTACTCTATCGTACAGGCAAGATCAATGGCTCCGACTTGGGTGGATTGTACAAATCAATGCCGAAAACTGCCACATTCTGCATTATTGGCGCTGCTTCTATTTCGGCATTTCCGTTATTCAGCGGGTTTGTCAGTAAATCCATGGTGATATCAGCAGCATTGATTGAAGGTTATGACATGGTTTGGGTTGCGTTGCTGTTCGCATCTGCTGGCGTGTTTCACCATTCTGGAATTAAAATCCCGTTCTTTGCATTTTTTGCTCATGACTCGGGCATTCGTGTGAAAGAGGCGCCAACCAGTATGTTGATTGCGATGGGAATTGCTGCCGCACTTTGCATTGGTATCGGTATTTTCCCCCAATACCTATACAGCCTGTTGCCGTATGAAACAGATTATTCGGCCTATGATGCGACCCACGTTCTCGCCCAAATTCAATTGCTGCTGTTTTCGGCGCTGGCATTTGTCTGGCTTAAATTGTCAGGAATCTATCCACCGGAGTTGAGAAGTGTCAACATTGATGCAGAATGGGTCTACCGGAAAGGATTCGCTGTAGCAGGTCGCTGGTTGACTATCGCCACGCAGGCAGGCATTGCTTCGACCTATTCAATTCTGCTAGGGCTTATTGACCGCGTCTATCGGATAATTCTTAACACCACAGGGCTGAACTCCAGAATTGCCAGGGAGTGGACAGTTGATCTTGCAGTAGCAATTGTAGTACTGCTGTTTTCGATTTTTGTGATCTTCCTGGTTGCTGCGTAAAAATACACCAACTCAGAAATCTCACCCCTGACTGACTCGAGCCACCGCGATTCCAGCGATGCAGGCAGCAATTGAAAGTCCTGCAGAGCCGAACGCATACAGCAAAGCTTCCAAGTTACGCCCTTGCTGAAATAGCAGCCAGCAATCCAACGAGTAGGCCGAGAATGTTGTATAGCCGCCCAGAAACCCTGTCATAACCAGAGCGGTGTAACGTCCAGTTTCTCCACTTAAGCCGCCAAATAACACAAACAGCACACCAACAATGAAAGAACCGCTTACATTGACTGTTAGCGTTCCATAGGGGAAACTGCTGCCAAATGCTCTGGCTAATCCGACACCGGTCAAATAACGGCCAACCGCACCTAATGCCCCTCCAATCGCAACCTGAATTATTGTCCAAGTCATTTTTCTAATTCATGATTCGTCGTACTGCAA
>CAZYSR010000211.1:0-1914 GCA_964649525.1 uncultured Gammaproteobacteria bacterium | reverse complement strand
CTATAAGAGTTGCGGGCCTCCGAGGTCGCAATTTGGAACTGGTGGAATACCGAGTTTTGAGATATTTGTCGCAAGCTGGGATTAAGCTCGGACGCGAAGTCGAACCTTCGACCGAAGATTCAGTTTTTGTAAGCTACCCGTTGACAGAGGATGTGGCACTAGCTATAGGGCTTTTGTTCCGTACACTTGCACCAATGAGAGATCGAGACAATATACGAGCAATTGCGGAAGGAATTGAAAAAATGGAGCGTGAGGAAGCTGCGTATTGGCTAGGCATGGCAATGCATAGAAAACACCCGCGTAGGGTATTAACCGCATTGAGATATTTGTTAACAGATCCAAAAAAGAAGTAGGTGAAGTGTGATGAAACCTGAACCGGAAATAAGTGGTGTCAACATTGTTTTACTAGGTCGATTCAATCCGGCGATATTTTCACCTGCTTGGTTCTCGATGCATGACCTTCTTCCAAAGAGTGTTGCTGAGAATGCCAACCTCCATGTTGCTCACAATGAACTCACAAACTTTTCGACAGAGTGGCTAGACATATTAGTCACTCTAAACAGCTTTAGCGCATCGACGTGCATTGCACCTCACGTGCGCGTACGCGATTTGACTGTACGCGTATTTAAAGAGCATTTGTTTCACACGCCGATCACTGCAATAGGAATCAACCGAGAGCTTCATTTCGATGCTGGTAGCCAAGAACGTAGGGATCGTATCGGAAGAATTCTTGCACCTACCGAGCCGTGGGGGCACATTGCAGAATTACTACATTTGAATGAAAACCAAAATGGTATTGTGTCGCTAGTAATTAGACAAAACAATCCGATTGGAAGATTATTGGGTGGGCAAATCAACGTAAAAGTGGAGCCTTCTAATAGAATCGGAGGTGGCAAAACAGGGATTTTTATTCAAGTCAACGACCACTATAGTTCCGGTTCTTCGGAATTCAGCGAGGAAGTGAATTTGCTAGAGACTTTGGAGAATGAATATGATAACTCTATACACCGTGCGGAAACCATTGCTGAACATTTGATGTCCTTAGCGACAGATTCTTGAGGAAATAAGTTGATGAATCATAACCACAACACAAGCATAGACTTTTCTGTCGAATATGGCGAGGATACAAGTTCCAGTGTTTCAACTCGTCCTAAGGGAAATTTTTCAATCGAGTCGAAACTACAGCGTTCATCGACGTCAACAATGCATATTCCAAAAAGCACTGCTGAAGTGATAGCAGAGTATTCGATTGTCCAAGGATTAAGTGCCATCGGCGGAGAGTCGATTGTTAATTTTCCACCTGCTGTGCCGGAAAAGCGAGGACCGATGTTTCACGCTATTCAGGAATGGGAGGGGTACGTAGTAGAGATAGAAAACAACAATATAGTTGCACACCTTGTCGATCTAACGGCAGGTAAATCGTTTGAAAGCGAAGAGGCTGTTATTCCGTTTACCGAAATTTCAGACCACGATCTCAAATTTTTAAAAATTGGCTCCATCTTTCGGTGGGTGATCGGGTATGAACAGACAATTGAAGGAACCAAGAAACGGGTATCAAACATCGTTTTTCGTGACCTTCCAAGATTAACAGCAAACGACAAACAAGATGGTATTGATTGGGCTAACAAGATTTCAAGTGTGCTAAGTCTGTGACGGTGTTACTCAAACCGCCTGATGACCAAGAATTGGAACTTACTCTATTTGGTCCTGGCTATGGGGAAAGTGTAGTCGTACATGTTGGGTATGGTACTTGGCTCATTATTGACTCGTGTATTGGTTCAAATGACACACCGGAAGCCATAAGGTATTTGAATGAGATTGGTGTTGAAACCGCGCAATCGGTAGCACTAGTGGCCGCAACGCATTGGCATGACGATCACATAAAGGGAATAGCTCAAATTCTAAAGTCATGTC
>CAZYSR010000210.1:0-9821 GCA_964649525.1 uncultured Gammaproteobacteria bacterium | reverse complement strand
CTGTCGGTTTTGATAAAGGTTCAAGAACCTTCAATTCAAGGGGAATTCACACTGCGAAGTAAAAATTCAAACAGAATGACCGAAGTTGAAGCTAAAGCAGTCAAAACTTTGCAAAAAACAATATTCAAGTCGATTAAAGCCAATAAGCGGGAGGAGACTAAAGCGTAGTTCTGTGAATCTACGTTTGCGTCTGGTCGAAATTAGTGGTGTCAAATTTATCTAATGTAATTTACAACCTTCACCTTGATATTACTCAAACGAAGTTTTCAGCTGCGATACTCCGATCTATTGCCTACTTAAAAAGCCACTTCTATGTGTGGCATTTATTGTTGTATTATTAGCAAATAAACTACCATTTCTATGAGGTTAAAGAAATGAAATTACGATACAAGTTGCTGAGTCTCGTTGTATGTGCTCTGTTTAGTACCAGTGTGTTTGCAGCTAACGGCTCTTCAGATCCAATCAAGATTGCAATTAATGATTGGACTGGACAGCACCTTACTGCTCACATAACTGCTCAGCTGTTACAAAAGGCAGGCTTCAATATTGAGCTCGTTACTGCTGGGACAGTTCCACAGCTGGCTGCAATTGCGCAGGGTAACATCCACCTTCAAACCGAACTTTGGGATAACAATGTCGGTGATATTTACCACAAAGCCGTGGAAGACGGTGAGATTATTGTAGTTGGTCCCTTGGGACTGCAGGCCCGTGAAGGGTGGATGTATCCCGGTTATATGGAGGAAAAATGTCCTGGCCTTCCTTCTCATACGGCCTTGATTGAATGTGCTCAAGCGTTCGCAGGACCAGATACCTTTCCCAAGGGACGGGTGATTACGTATCCCGCGAGTTGGGGTACAAAATCGAAGGATTTGATTGAGGCTGCAGAATTGCCTTTTCAACCCGTTGCCGGTGGAAGTGATGGTGCAATGATTGCTGAACTCAAAGCCGCTTACGCAGCTAACGAACCCTCACTGATGATGTTTTGGGCGCCTCATTGGCTTCATGCAGAATTGGATATGAAATGGGTCGACATGCCACCCGCACATCAAAATTGCGGCAGTGAGCCAGAGCATGGCTTTTCTCCTGATCATGTCAATGACTGCGGATTCGAGCAGGCAAATGTTCTCAAAATTGTCTGGCACGGATTTGGTGAAAAGTGGCCAGGAGCTCAAAAATTGGTTGAAGCTCTGACTATTGACAATGACACTCAGAACAAATTAATGCTGGAAGTGGACATCAAAGGTAGAGCCCTTGAAGAGGTGGTTACCGAATGGATCGACGCCAACGAATCTGTTTGGGCCGATTGGGTAGTTGCTGCTCAGTAGTTCTCAAATTTAATCGACTAATCAAGCCGGGTCATGCCAATTGGTATCCGGCCCGGCCTTGATATTATTTTCTACTCCCGTGTCGCATTCGCTATCTTTTAGCTTGTTGTAGACTTGAAAGTGTAGCATTTTCCCATGGATAGTCCAGTCAAACTTTCCTGCCAAAACCTGTGGAAAGTCTACGGTGTTGAACCTGACAGTTTCTTTAGCCAGGCAAATGGAAAGGTTCAGGACTCCTCTGGACATGCAGCAGAGATCCGCGACACAGGCCATATCGTAGCCTGCGGAGACGTTAGTTTTGACGTTCACGTGGGTGAAATATTTGTCATCATGGGTCTTTCTGGATCAGGCAAGTCTACAGTGGTCCGTTGCTTGTCACGGTTGGTAGAACCTACTGCGGGAGAAGTGTTGCTCGACGGAGAAGATTTACTAAAAAAGAATAATTCCGAACTGATTGATATTCGCAGACACAAGATGGGGATGGTGTTCCAGAGCTTTGGACTGATGCCGCATCTGAGTGTTATGGACAACATCGCATTTCCGCTCAAATTACAGGGAATGAGTGTCCCCGACCGTCGTGAGCGTGCACAACGAGTGATCGACCTCGTTGGATTGACTGGTCGGGAAAAGAGCTATCCTCGCCAGCTTTCAGGTGGTCAACAACAGCGAGTTGGCATTGCCCGATCATTGGCAGTTGAGCCGGATATCTGGTTTTTGGATGAACCTTTTTCTGCGCTTGATCCATTGATTCGAAGGGAGATGCAGAATGAGTTTCTAAGCATCCAAAATCAACTGCAAAAATCAATTGTGTTTATCACACATGATTTTCTTGAAGCCCTTCGAATCGCAGACCGAATGATGATTATGAGAGATGGTCAGATTGTACAAATTGGCACTCCGGCTGATCTCATAGTCAATCCAGCAGATGATTACGTGGCAGAATTCACCAATGATGTGCCCGTTACCAGGGTTCTTACAGCCCGATCAATTGTCAGCACTCTGGAAGACCCGAATCAAGGAACAGATCTTCCAAAGGTTGAAGAACAGTGCTGTCTTGAGGATTTATTGCCAGTGCTTGCCGAATCCCCTGGTGCGAGAGTATGTGAGGAAGATGGTACAGTGCTTGGCATTGTCACAGCAGATAACGTAATTCGTGCATTGGCGCGCGAGACCGCTTCGAATGAACTCTGAAACCAGGCGCTGGTTGCTCTGGATTATCCTGATCGCACTGTTGCTGCTGTTTCAGCTTCTAGGTACTAAAAACGACTGGTTTCTTGCCTACCCTAAGGGGTGGGAAGTACCCTTTTCTACCGTACTTAACCACGCCATGAACTGGGTGGTCAATTTGTTTGGCTGGTTCTTTCGAGGTTTGGCTGATATATTTGCGATTCCAGTTTCCTGGGTGCAGCAATTCCTTCAATGGTTGCCGTGGCCGGTTGTCATTGCAGTTACCGCAGTAATTTCTTGGGCAGCTTCAGGTTGGAGATTAGCATTGTTTTCGACCCTTGCTCTCTTCTACATGGTCGTTGTAGGTTATTGGTCAGAGAGTATGAATTCACTATCACTAGTGATCATTTCCGTTCCTCTTGCCATAACTGTAGGATTTGTATTCGGGGTATGGGGATTTAGGTCTGCGCAAGCAGAAAAGGCAATCGTTCCGATGTTGGACATGCTTCAAACAATTCCGGCATTTGCCTATCTTTTGCCAATTCTGCTTCTGTTTGGATTTGGCCCGGTGGTTGGGTTGATCGCAAGTGTACTATTCGCGTTTCCACCAATGGTGCGCAACACGATGTTAGGACTCCGTAGAGTTCCAATAGAAATTGTCGAATCCGGTCTTATGTCAGGAGCCACACCTAGGCAACTCTTCTGGCAAGTTCGAATACCATCAGCCACTCGACAGATGTTATTAGGCGCAAACCAGACTACCATGGCAGCGGTTTCTATGGTTATCATCGCCGCAGTTATTGGTGGAACTGCGGATATCGGATGGGAAGTCCTACTACATGTACGTAGGGCCGGGTTTGGAGAAAGTATTCTTGCAGGTATTGTGATAGCGTTTTTGGCGATGGTAATTGACCGCATCACTTACGGCTTTGTTGGAAAGGAAAATCAACTGCCTGATGAGGAAGTAGGTTTTGTCCATAAGTACCGCTATCTCATTATTGGAAGTGCAGCAGCATTGATAGTGTTTCTCCTGTCTACAGTCCTTCCTGCACTCCGTGAATGGCCACAGGGTTGGGAAGTCTACCCAGCAGACACCATGAACGAGTGGTTGGAAAGTTTCGTTCTGAGTTGGAGTGGATTTATTGGTGCATTTAAATCGATATCATTCTTCTACATCATGCTACCGGTTCGGGAGGGTTTAATAAATACGATCAGCCCATTTTCTTGGGGCTTTGAATTTACCTACCCACTGCGAATCGGATACGGAGTCCTAGTAGTTTTGCTAGCAGGTTGGTTTGCTTATAAGCGGCGAATCAATCTTGCACTTGCTATTTTGTTCTTGGGAGTTTTGTTCTTTTTCGGGCTGACTAAACTATCCTGGTTGATTCTGTTAGTGATGTGCTCGTTTCTTGGCTATCAATTGGGAGGAATAAAACTCGGTGTTGGTACACTTCTAGCACTGCTGACTTTGGTCACCGCGGGCGTTTGGACGGAAGCTATGCTGTCGGTCTATCTTTGCAGCATAGCGGTAATGATTTCCTTCTTGGTGGGAGGTCTGATTGGCGTCACTGCTTCCGAGGTGGCGGTGGTTTCCAAAATCGTTCGTCCCATCAATGACACGCTGCAGACCATGCCTCTATTTGTAATTCTGATTCCTTTTGTAATGATTTTCAAAATTGGGGAGTTCAGTGCGCTCTTGGCTATCATTGCTTATGCCATTGTTCCATCAATTCGATACACGGAACATGGACTCAGAAGCGTTCCTTCGGATGTTATTGAAGCGGGTACCAGTATGGGTTGTACTCGTTGGCAGCTTCTAACACAGGTAAAGTTGCCGTTAGCTCTACCAGTCATAATGCTGGGACTTAACCAGACAATTATGTATGCCATCGCTATGTTGGTGATCGCTGCCTTGGTGGGCACCAACGGACTTGGACAACAGGTGTATATCGGACTATCGGATGGAGACTTTGGTGTGGGAATTGTCGCTGGTCTCGGTATGGCATTCATTGCAATGATCGCTGACCGATTTACACAGGCATGGAACGAAAAAAGACAGGCAGTCTACTCCTAATAAAAATCTAGCCTGCAATCTGAATTGAATTTTGTGCTTGGTTGAGTCAAATATCGGAAACCTACGCAGTAAATTGATTCGATCGATCAGGTTGTAGTAATTACCACAACTGTCATTAAGTGAAAATAACTTCGCTTCAATGAACTCTCTTTTATCGTGCAATTTTCTTTTCCAAACGCTACATTTCAAGAGCATCGCACACCTAAATCATTGACTAAGTAAAATATTTGATAGAATGGTTCAGTATAGTCAGGACGAGATCTAACAAAGGAATGTTTAATTCAACTGACATCAAGTATCAGAATCGCGCTCTAGAGGGAGTATCGCGTACGTTCGCTCTGACTATTCCACAACTGCCATCAGGTCTACGAGAAGTTGTTGGCAACGCTTACTTGCTGTGCAGAATCGCGGATACTATTGAAGATGAGCCTGCGCTGACACACAAGCAAAAACGAGAATATTCAGAGCAATTCATCGATGTTGTCGCTGGAAAAGAGAGCGCAAAACAGTTTGCCAAAAATTTGCATGCTCAACTTTCAGCATCCACAACTTCAGATGAACGCAATTTAATTCGTAACACAGAGAGGGTGATTAGAATCACTCACACCTGTACGCCTACCCAACAACAGGCGCTGGAAAGATGTGTAGGAATTATGTCCCGCGGAATGGCTGATTTTCAAGAACGCGCATCTTTAGCAGGTTTGGCTGATATTTCGGAACTCGATCAATATTGCTACTATGTCGCGGGCGTTGTTGGTGAGATGCTGACCGAACTATTTTGTGATCATTGCCCTGATACTGCTGAAAAGTATGATCAACTTATCAAACTGGCAGTTTCTTTTGGCCAAGCCCTCCAAATGACCAACATTTTGAAAGATGTCTGGGACGATCAAAGGCGAGGTGTTTGTTGGTTTCCAAGAGATGTATTCAATGAATTTGGATATGAACTCAACAATTTATCTGAAGACCACCGGGCAAAAGGATACATCTCAGGTATGCATAAATTGGTCAAAATTACTCACGGTCATCAGATTAACGCCCTACGGTATATCCAACTCGTTCCTGTGCATCAGCCTGGAATCCGCCGACACTGCATTTGGGCTTTGGGAATGGCAGTATTGACTCTGAAGCGAATTTATGAAAATCCCACCTTTAGTAGCGGTTCAGAAGTCAAGATTTCAAGATTAACTGTCAGATCAATCATTTCAGATGCAGAAACTGCACTGAAATCAAATCAGGCGCTGAGCGATCTCTTTTCTCGACTTTCGAGTGGATTTCCGTTTTATGTCGAGAATCAAGAAGCAGTGACTGCTTAACTCAAGTCAACATTAACATATTACATACTGTGCAAACGATAGCTGTACTACAAAATTCCGACGCCGAACATCTTGGTTTGGTAGAAGACCATTTGGAGGGGAGAAATATACGGTTTCGATATATTCGTCCAGCGCACGATAGTGATTGGATTCGAAAAGCTGAACTGCCAAAAGATGGTCTGATTTTGCTGGGAGCCGCACCTTATGGTACAGTCTCAGACCCGATTATTCCTATGCTAAATCACAAGCTCAGAATCATCGAAACAGGCTTGCTAAAGAACTTGCCAATTCTTGCATTCGGTACAGGTGCGCAATTATTGAGTCTAGCCCTTAACGGAACTGTTGCACCAACGGATATGACAGTCAGCGTAGATCGCGCTTATCGTACTGATGCCAATGCACTCAATGGTTATTTGCCAACTGAATATCCAGTGGTCACGTTTATGCGGGATGCACCACTGGCACCTCCTGGATCGGCGGTCCTTGCGGAATCGAAAGACGGAAGTCCGATGCTTTTTCAGGCGCAGGATAATTGTCTTGGCTTCTTTGGGCATCCGGGCATAAAAAGTGCGATGATTGAAGATGCAATCGTTCAGGCACCAGCATACGATTTCGGTAATTCAGATGTGCTGAGTGACATTCGTCGTACACAAGTAGAACTAGAAAATACACTCGTATCAATGATGACTGGAATTATCCAGATCATTGGCTGGATGCGTGATACAGGTGCCTAGATTCAAATTACGACAATAGCCAAACTAAAACGTTAGATCGCTCAAGCAAGGGCCCTACAAATTTTGCCAGTTGTAGTTCTCCTCAAAAGCCGCTGCCGCTGTATAAATTTTTGATTCCTGCCACTTTCCGCCAATAAGCATCATACCCACTGGCATATCTTCGCTGAGTCCACAGGGAATCGATATTGCAGGGTGTCCAGTCAAATTCGTTGGCGAAACATTGGATCCCATTTCATAAGCGCGTTGGCAGTATAGAGAAAGTGAGGTATCTCTCGGCGGAATCGGTTTTGCCGTCATCGGTGTTGTAGGCATCAGCAGAAGATCAACCTCTTGTAGCGCCGTATCGTATTCACTAGAAAGCTTGCGAGATAAATTTTGGGCTTTAGCATAGAAATATCCTGCATAGTTTCGTTGAAAGTACTCACCCACCAACATAGATAAAATAGCAGTATCGTCGACGTCTTCCGCTTTGTCCCGCCATCTGGCGTGCCACTCTACAAGCGAAGTCGCATAAAGACCTTTCCAACCATATCCCATCGGGTTGTTGCGACTCATCTGGTTAGCAAATCCTTCATGTGCAATCGGACCCCAAATTGCCTCACCTTGGCGATGCAAGGGGATAGAAACCGACTGGACAATCATCCCGAGTCTTTCCAGATGTTCGGCCGCTTTCCGTACTATTGAGTCTACGCCTTGCTCCGAATTTGGCCATCCGAATCCTTCTTTCACTACACCCACTCTTAAGTTTCTTGGACTTCGACTGATGGCGGCAACGTAATCGTCTACTTGTGGGTTGAACTGACGTGGATCAAGCTCGTCTTCACCTGCAATCACTTGTAGAGTTTTGGCGTTGTCGTAAACAGTTTGTGTCATTGGCCCGATATGGTCAATGGATGCATCAATTGGAAAAACGCCGGAATAGGGCACTAGACCATGTGTAGGTTTGAGGCCGTAGCAACCAGAGTATGAAGCGGGAATACGAATTGAACCGCCTTGATCTCCGCCAATTGCCACATCGACTAGTTTGGCAGCAACCAAAGCTCCACATCCAGAGGAGGAACCTCCGGCAGAGTAGTTTGCCCGATATGGATTTTCAACCCAACCACCATCACTGGTATGGCTACTGCCTGAGGCACAGAAAGCTTCACATCTTGCCTTACCTAGAATGACTGCGCCTGCTTCCAATAGGCGTGTCACCACCGTCGCATCGATATCTGGAACATATCCATCCAAAGTGTGCGTGCCATAAGTCATCGGTACACCCGCGAGGCATATACTGTCCTTTAGGGCAACTGTTTGACCGCCTAAAGAACCACTTGAATTCAAACTGATTTCAGTTCTCACATACCAAGCGTTGAACGGGTTCTCTTCCGGTTCTGGGAAACTCCAAACTGCAGTTGGACGAGTTATCTTCGGGACATAGTCGCTCATGGAATTGACAGTTTCGTAGTCTTCGAAAATGGGTTCCATTAAGTCCATAAAGTCACGAACTTTAGCTTCAGACAGGTTCAATCCGAAGTCCTCACTAATTTCGATCATCTCGGAAACTGTCGGTTGTCGTATGTTCATTGCATTGGTACCTCAAAATTCAACTGAACTACTTGACAATAATGTGCAGTGAGCAGTACAGCTTTTTCAAAATAGGTGTGAGTTAGAACTATTCAATGGGGTAAAGTGTTGAGATTAAACAGCCAATTACGAAGTAAATTGTTGTTTGGTATTATTGGTTGTTTGGACAAACGATGAACGCCAAACTGAAATCAATTTCTGTAGAAAAAACAAAAAAGAATCCTGAATCATACAGGCTTCTGATCAGAAAAAAATGAACTACGATATTCATCATCACTATCAGAAAATACTATAAATATCAATACTATACGCCTTAAGTTCAGCATTCATCCAACTCTCATAAAACGGACTTAATCAGCTTATATTAGAAAATGCTAATATATATAATCTGCTAAAATGCAATACCGATTGCAATCGTTTCTGAACAGCAAAGAGGCTCACAGGTATGGCAGAAAAACTAGTAATAATGATGGTCAATACTGATCCCGCAAACGGTGAGGAAATGGGAGCCCCCATTTTCCAGGCAACCGTAGCAGCTGCTATGGAATACGAGGTGGAAGTCATTTGTACAGCTACATCTGGAAAACTGCTAAAGAAAGGTGTGGCGGAGAATCTCTATGTGAAACCGGGTTCAGGTAAATCAGTTTACGACTTCATCAAAGACGCACATGATGCAGGTGTTAAGTTTTTTTGTTGTTCTCCGAACTTAGACCTTTTCGATATGACGGAAGATGATTTGATTCCAGAATGTGAGGGTATCGTCGGTGGTGCCTACGTTATCGAACGGGTAATGGAAGATGACGACACCAGGATGCTGACATATTAAGTTCTATGGCCTCTGCTCAACATACAATCGGAGACCCGCTATCGAGCGAAAATGAGGTAAGTCGGGAAAAGCTTGAGGAAATTTTTACAGACATCTGCGAACACCCTCTTTATGACCACGAACTGCATGGCTGCTTGAATTGCGGAATCTGCACTGCGACTTGTCCCTCTGCACATTATTTTGATTATTCTCCGCGTGAAATTGTCCAGTTGCTTTGGACAGAAAATCTAGAAGGTATTTATGATGCCATGCAGGAAAAGATCTGGGCATGCGCTCAATGCTATACGTGTGCTGCAAGATGTCCTTTCGGAAATTCCCCTGGAGGACTTGTCAGCATCATGCGGGAAACATCAATCAAGCACGGTTTGCAATCTGCCAAAGATGTGCTTAGACCCTTTTCCAGGGTCATGCTTAAATTAATTTCGACCGGCAATCAGTTGGCACCAAATATGATTACCCCAGACCACTTCGCAGACTGGGGCCCGAATATCAGTAAGGTGGATGCACCGTTAGATACGCTAAGAAAAGCGATTCCAATGCCAACCATGCATACTACAGATACAGCATGGGAGGTAAATCTCAAGACTTCGATTGAACTCTATACCATTTGGGAGGATTCGGGCGTCTTGGATCAACTAGAAACTATCGACGAAAACTTGTTTGATGTGATTGTCGATATCATGGATGAAAAACGCGAAGAGTATGAAGACTGGCTGGATGAACAGGAAGATGACTAGTTCATCACAAATAAATAATCTGAGGATTTTGATATGAGTATACAGGTCCCCTTTGGAAATCAATTTGCAGATC
>CAZYSR010000209.1:0-4471 GCA_964649525.1 uncultured Gammaproteobacteria bacterium | reverse complement strand
GCCATTGCGAAAATCATTGCATCAGAGAAATCCAGAACCGAGGTCAAAGGAATTGAGCATCCAATCACCACGAAAATGCAGAATATGACTTTGAAGCTAATATCTGTCGCCCTTGACTCACCAAAGCAATAAGTCCACCCCTTGAGTCCATAGTAGGACCAGGAAATCATTGTCGAGAATGCAAACAGCACCACAGCCAATGCGAGTGGAGTTGGAAACCATGCGACTGATCTCATCATCGCTTCAGATGTCAATCCAACGCCAGTTAGATGTGACACTGTTGGGTCGCCGTATACTGTCGTAAGGATCACTAGCGCAGTAATCGTACAAATAACGACTGTATCGATAAACGGTTCAAGCAATGAAACCAGACCTTCAGTGACTGGTTCTTTTGTTCGAACTGCCGAATGCGCAATGGCTGCCGAACCAATACCTGCTTCGTTTGAAAATGCGGCACGCTGAAAACCGAGAATCAAGACCCCGATGAATCCACCGGCCATACCTTCAGGACTAAACGCATTAGAGAAGATGGAAGCGATGGCAAACGGTATGCGATCGAAATTCATTCCCAGCACAATAAGGGCACCGATCACATAGATGATTGCCATGAATGGCACGACTTTTTCAGTCACCTTTGCGATGCTCTTGATTCCGCCTATGATGACGACACCAACCAAAACAGCGAATACAAGACCGAACAACCATCCTTTGCCCACCAACCAGCTATTTTCGCCGCCGGTGACATTGACAAATTGAACATACGCCTGATTGGCCTGAAACATATTGCCAGCACCCAGACAACCAAATACAACCGTAATGGCGAAGAATATTGCAAGGACTTTACCAAGTGAAGGTTTTCCGAGTTCAGCCAGTCCTTTCTTCAAGGAGTACATCGGACCACCTGAGACTGACCCATCAGGATTCTCATTTCGGTATTTAACACCCAACGTACATTCGCAGAACTTACTTGACATGCCCAGCAGGCCTGCCACAATCATCCAAAAAACAGCGCCTGGGCCGCCCAAGACGATTAACACTGGCACAGCGCCGATGTTTCCTACCCCAACTGTTCCTGAAAGCGCTGTTGCCAAGGCCTGAAAGTGTGAAACTTCACCTTGGTCGTCAGGTTTGGAATAGTCACCACGTACCAGTCTCAGTGCTTGTGTAAAGCCGCGAATATTCACCAATCGAAAATAGAAAGTGCAGAATATGGCTCCTATTACGAGCCACGCCACAACTAGTTTCAAATCTGATCCAAAGAATGGAACGGAAAAGAATACAGCGTTGTAGATAACTGCATTGATCGGCGACATAATTTTGTCGACCGCTGCATCTATTCCAGTTTTCTCTTCGACTACTATCGCCTCTGGTGGTTGTATACCAGTGACCCATGAACGATAGCCTAAACCAGGAATTTCGATTCCTTTTACCCACTCCTGCATGGATGAAAGTTCTCGTTCCTGAGTTTGGGCATTTGCAGGCAATGAAATCAGTGCGATGATCCCAGTAACACAAAAAATGCCTATCAAAGCTTTCATTAATCTAGTTTTCATTTCAGAATTACCCCCATAAATGAACTAATCTGTTTAATCTGTTATGGGATTACCGTCACTGGTATCTTTGCTGTTTGTACTAGATTGCTGGCTACGCTACCGAAAAGAAGTCTCGAAATACCAGATCCTCCGGTACGACCAACGAAAATTTGCGAAGCACCTCTATCCTTCGCAATGTAATTGAGAGTCTTTGCCGGGTGTCCATGAAGCACCAACCCTTCGATATCATTGTTGCCGCTCTTGAGCCTATTCAGCAATGGTTCAAGCAGTTTTGAATTTGCTGTTTCGATTTCCTCCTCTCGTCGCTTGTGTCGAACCTCATTTTCTTCTGCTGTGCTAAAAGAATATGGAGACCACTCAATCACATAAGCAATCAAAAGTTTAGCTCCTTGAGCTTGCGCAACAGTAGCAGCAAACTCAGCGGCTCGTTCACCCGGTTCGCTACCATCAATCCCTACTAACAAGATATTTGACATAACAATCACCTCAGATTGTGATTCTACGGCAGCAGAAGCTGCTTGCCGATTTTTTACCCCTTCATATTGACTCCAGATTCTGATGCTACAGAACCGCAGTCAGCAATTTGACGTTTCAGCAGTTTAATTACTGCAGAGGAAGTCTATCAATGTATTGTAAGGAAAAACTTTAAAATTACACTACCTACTTTGAATGACTTATCTCGCCAATCAGGAATTTTTTGCATCTCTGCTATCAAATTCGTTGGCGAATCCTTGCGCTCTGGTTCCAATTCGATAGGTCCAAGTACATGGTGCAGTACCCTAGCTGTTCGTTCAGTTATTCTTTCTAGAAGTCATTTAAATTAGGTTTTGTCTTTCCTCAATCCAATCGTCCGTTGGTGTTTTGGGTGACCTTTGAGTAAGTGCCTTGTTATGAAGTTGATGCTGAAAGTTTCGCAGTAATAGACTCCATCGGAGCCAATATCTGCTATAAAGAACATCGCAAAAAGGTTCCAAAAAAACGCCTCAAGCCAAAATACTACCTTGAAATAATGACATTTCATGTCATAATTACAAGGATGATACAAAGAAATATTTACAACGAAATACGAGATCGCTTAGCTCAATTTCCTGCTGTTGTATTGTTAGGCGCGCGGCAGGTTGGTAAAACTACTCTGGCGAAACAAGTAGCCAAAGATCAGAATAGCATATATCTGGACTTGGAAGACCCCAAAGACCGACGCAAACTTTCAGACCCCAATCAGTATTTGGAAGCACATGTCGACAAACTCGTTATATTGGATGAAGTACACCGAATTCCGGGTTTGTTTCAGTCCTTGCGTGGTTCTATTGATCGGGGGCGGGAAAGAGGATTCAAGGCGGGTCGATTCTTGTTGTTAGGATCCGCTTCACTGGCACTCTTGAAACAAACCGGTGAAAGCCTGGCTGGTCGAGTGGCCTACGTCGAATTATCTCCGTTTGGATTACTAGAGGTGGATTCCCGCGATACGGAAATGTTGTGGATTCTCGGAGGATTTCCTGACAGTTTTCTGGCACGGTCAGAAAGGCAAAGTTTGCTTTGGCGAAACAACTTCATCCGAACATACATGGAGCGAGATATACCTGATCTGGGACCACGTATTCCGGCAGAAACACTATATCGTTTCTGGACAATGTTAGCCCACAATCAGGGTGGAATGATCAACGCTGCGCAGCTCGCTCGCAGTTTATCTGTGTCGGGCAAGACAATAGCGAGATATCTCGATCTAATGGTTGATTTGCTACTGGTAAGGCGATTACCGCCGTTGCACACGAATGTTTTGAAACGGTTGGTAAGAACTCCAAAATACTACGTACGTGATAGCGGAATCGTTCATGCGTTGCTTGAAATTTCGAACAGAGATGCGCTGTTTCGTCACCCAATTCGGGGAGCCAGCTGGGAGGGGTATGTTTTGGATAACATTCAGGCGGTAGTTTCGGAGCGGGTATTGCCAAGTTTTTACCGCACGTCAGCGGGTGCGGAAATTGATCTGATTTTGGAATTTCGCGGCATGATGGAAAAGTGGGCTATAGAAATAAAGTCGGGTACTGCTCCTAGTCTGAGCCGTGGATTTTACAATGCAATTGAAGACATAGAGCCAGACCGGGCATATGTTGTTTATGCAGGAGATGAAGACTACCCTATTTCAGCCAATGTGACCGCGATGGGATTGAGGAATTTTCTGCAGATGCTCACAATGAAGTGTCGAACATAGTACATTTTGGGATTCTTGACTTGGGTTAGTCCCTGAGCCAATTTTCCTTACTTCATTGGGTGGTTTTTCATTGGCCTAATCTGAAATTGTCTCCAGCTTCTCTGAAATATCCAGTTGCCAGAATTGATATATAGTTGATATGTATGTCAATATTAAATACAATTATATTGATGTTAAAGTCAACAAATAATTTGCGGATTATCGTTAACGAGCTCAGTTCTGCTGCGCGCCAGCACAGTATTAATGATTCTCAATGGGCAGCGCGGGCCGGTCTGCCGAAAGAAACACTTTCCAGATTGCGTCGCCGACACAATTGTGACTTCAGTACACTTGCCTCACTAGCGAGTGCTGTTAATGTGCGCGTCGTTACTGTAGATACAACACTGCCACTGCTGACACAAGACGGTCATTTTCCAGTTGATATCAGTCGAGATTACGAAGAATCCTTGCTTCGTTTATGTGCATCTGGTTCACTGAATTTGGCGCAGTGGGTAGCAATGGGGCCGCATTTCTTTATGGCCGGATTAGCTGTGATGCTTGCCAGCGTGGATAAATATGATCGCTGTGGTCTGTTAATGCTGGCTGAAAACATTAGCCCTGGAGCCAGCAAGCCAGACATATTTGAACGATGGCTAAAGCATAGTCCACTGAGACCATCGCGGTTTCTGCCAATGCTAGAAACTACCGCACATCATGCAACTTGAGT
>CAZYSR010000208.1:0-1639 GCA_964649525.1 uncultured Gammaproteobacteria bacterium | reverse complement strand
AAGGAAGGTATGGCTGCGTTCGTTGAAAAACGAAAGGCAAACTGGAAAAATCGCTGAGCCGCTTTAGTGCTGACTGGCAGCGAACAGCGCTGCCAGCACAACGGTAGTGTTTATGCAGTTTTAATCGCCACCTGCATGCTACCGATTCTTTCAATACTACATTCCAGCATGTCGCCAACACTGACCGGACCCACGCCAGCTGGTGTGCCACACATGATGACGTCGCCCGGGTAGAGTGTGTAATAGTTTGACGCGTAAGAAATGAGTTTGCTCGTTGAGAAAATCATTTGGTTGGTGTTGGCATGTTGCTTGGTACTCCCATTCACCGCCAGGGAGATATCAAGGTTGTCCGGATCTTCGATTTCGTTCTTGGTAACCAGCCATGGTCCCAGAACTGAATGGCTATCGAGAGCCTTTCTCAGGCTACGGTCTTCTTTGCCGCGAATGGTCATATCGAGGCCAATGGTATATCCGGCAACATAATCCATTGCTTCTGACTCTTCGACGTTGCGGCAATTTCGTCCAATGACGATGGCAAGTTCAACCTCGTGGTCAGTTCGGCGATTCTGAAATTTCAGCTTCACTCCATCATCCGGGCCGACCGGAATCGGAGCTTTGAGAAACAGACCGTAAGTTTCAACGCTTGCCACTTTACCGGCCTCACTTAGATACGGGTCGCTGTTAACTTCGTCTTGGTGCGCTTTGTAGTTCAATGGCGCGCCAATTATTTTCGAAGGCCGTGCAATCGGGCTATTCAGATGCAGATCCCGTAGCGAATGCGTTGCTGATTGCCTTCTCACTCGGTGAATGGCAGGTAACAGGGTTTCCAGGTTGCCAATCATAAGGTCACCTGGAGGCTGTGGCCACGCAGGAACCGGGACGCTTGCAACTGCATCGGTGACATCCTGAACATTGCGTCCTTCGACGATTCCCAAGCGGTTTTGATTAAATCGACAAATTTTCATCGTCCTGCTCGTTTCGAGTGAATGCCATTGCTCTGAAAAATTTCTCGAACATGGCTTAGTTAAGTGTATCGCAAAATCAATCAGACTGCAATCCACCAAACTCATCCCATTCCTGCCTATTCAGGCCATCAAATTTTTATTTGGGTAATGCATTTGGATGCCAAGAATCCAAGTGTTAAGGAAGCGAGAGAACTGCTTAGGTCGGGTGGAATTGATTACTCTTCGCTCGTCTTTTGAAGTTGTTCAATCTGTCAGTTACGAAAAGTTTTGGTGAAAAAATCTTGAAATTCCTCGAAATTAGTCGAATTTATGCACTTTTTTATTGATTTAGGGGTTGACAAAAATTTTGATTTTGATAAAAATAGGGGGAAATTATGGAAAATTGTGACAATTCGTGGAAAACAGCGAAAAAATTTCATACTTTGGTTCCTACGACGTAACAGTAGACGACAAGGGTCGCATCATGATCCCTGTCAAATTACGCGACGAAATCAATGCGGATTGCGAAGGCTTTCTCGTAATGGGTCAGACCTTTCGCGCCAACTGTGTGTCAATATATCCGAAACACGAATTTAAGCGCATTCGGGATCAGCTTTACCGAAATCGAAACTCGAGTGTTCACTATCAGGACATTCTGCGAACAGTAGTTGGTACTGCGCAGGACTGTGTAATGC
>CAZYSR010000207.1:0-4413 GCA_964649525.1 uncultured Gammaproteobacteria bacterium | reverse complement strand
ATATATAATCAAAGAATAAGGTGACTTTCCAGACAAGTATACATGAATAAATACTCATGTTTATATGAAAATTTATACTGAAAACCGATTTGCACCTGTCTATAATTTTCTACAAGTTTCCGTTCTTCTTTATGTTATTTTCCAGGATGGTTGACAGTTAAGGAGAAAGCAAACCACAAGGATGGACATCTGAGCAGGGATGCTCACTATTTTCTCTCCATTGCACCTAAAGCAAATTTCACTTAGAAGTTTGCTTTTTTTCTGCCTGTTCGATTTCTCGTTCATCTAGTTCTTTCGCCTTCCAGCCCCATCACCAAAATCGCCAGCGTAATGATGGGCTGAATGCAGGTGCTGTGAATTATTTTTGTATTCAGTAAACAAATTGATGTGATAATGCTTGCGTTTTCTCTGGGCAGTCAGCAATGAATCTATATCAATTACTCAATGAACGCGAAGCAGCTGGCAATCCGATTCGGGTTGGCATCATTGGTGCTGGAAAATTTGCCACAATGTTTATGTCGCAGATCATTCGAACTCCAGGTATGCGACTTGACCGAGTTTGTGACCTAAATATCGAACGGGCGAATGAAAATTTACAGGCTGCAGGTTTGCATGCCGAGCAAATTACAAGTTCGTCGGCCAATCATCAGCCGTCAGCCTATCAGGTTTTACTGACTTCCAGCCTGGATGATGTGCTGAATGCAGATCTGATTGACGTGGTCATCGAATCCACCGGCGATGCCATCGCGGGAGCAAACCATGCGTTAATCAGTATTGATCGTGGTATCGACATTGTGATGGTCAACGTTGAAGCCGATGTGCTTGTTGGACCACTACTTGCCGAAAAAGCACGGCAAAACGATGTCATTTATTCGCTTGCCTACGGTGATCAACCGGCGCTGATTGTTGAACAGGTCGACACAGTGCGTACGATGGGACTTGATGTGATTTGCGCTGGTAAGGGAACAAAGTATCTACCCGTCTATCATGCATCTACACCGGAAACTGTTTGGGACTACTATGGTCTGACTCGAACCGAGGCTGAGTTAGGTGGGATGAATAGCAAAATGTTTAATTCGTTTCTGGACGGAACGAAATCTGGTATCGAAATGGCTGCTGTGGCGAATGCGACAGGTCTGACACCACCGTCTGACGGACTTTCTTTTCCGCCCTGTTCAGTTGATGAACTCGCCTCGGTCCTAAAGCCCGCAGATAAAGGTGGAGTACTGGCTGAAAAAGGCATGGTGGAAGTGATCTCTTCGCTCAATCGGGATGGAAGTGAAGTTGAGCGGGATCTTCGATGGGGTGTCTATGTCGTATTCGAAGCAGGCACTGAGTATGTCAGACGGTGTTTTCGAGAATATGGTCTTGTCACTGATGAATCTGGACAATTTTCCGCACTTTATCGTCCCTATCACTTAATCGGTCTGGAACTCGGTGTTAGTGTTGCTTCAGTTGCTTTGCGCCGCGAGCCAACTGGAATACCTCGTTCTTTTGCGGCCGATGTCGCTTCTGTTGCAAAACGAGACCTTGCAGCCGGTGAACTTCTAGACGGTGAAGGTGGTTCAACGGTGTGGGGCAAGATATTACCCTCTGCTGATTCATTGAATCGACAAGCTGTACCGATTGGTCTAGCTTCAGGCATTGAGATTACAAGTCCTGTTGCTAAAGGTGATTTAGTGACGTGGAAAGATGTCAAACCTGGCGATCAACAGATTGCTCACGGACTTCGTCGGGAGATGGAAAAGCAATACTGCGGCTAATCGATTCAGCCGTTGAACTGCTCAGCCAATATGTCGGAATACCGCACACTGTGCGGGGTGTTGGATGTCGGTGACATCAACCCTCTCAAGTCTCACGCGATCACCCACGACGAGGTCGTTTCCATCCAGTCTACCCAAGCATAGATTATCGGCACCGTCCATCGCTATCTGCGCTAGAGTTTCGTTTCTGCCAGCGGAGACCCGTTTGACTGTTCCCAAGCCGGTCAACTCCTTCCAGCCCGTCTCATTTCCATCCTTGGCACACTGCAATCGCGGAGGAAAATTAACCTCACGACATTCAGGGCACTCGGAAGCCAATGCACGTCCCTCCCGCAATGCATCAAAATATGGTTTGAGATCACCCAGAGAGTAGGAATAGTCCAGTTCGACTTTTAGTGGGAAATAGAGTGAATTGGTGCTCATTCGATATTCAAAACTTCCGAAACGATGATCAGCGCTTGCTTTGGTTATACAACTTCAACCAATGCTTTTGCGGACTGTCGAATCGCCTCCCCAATCTGACTCAGATCTTCTTCAGTCAAAGCGAGCGAAATGTAGTACTTCGTTGGACTCTTGAGAATTCTGTTCTTTCTCAATTCTCGTAGGAATCGAGTCATGAAAGTTGCATTACCTGACTGTGAATCTCGGTAGTCGTTCACAAATTGATTAGCGAATATTAGATCGAAATGGGGCATTTCTCCAAATATTTGATAGTCAATTTCAAATTCGTTCATCGAATCGCGAATATGCTGTTGGATAGCACTACCGTTCTGACGAAGTTTTTCGTACTGTCCGGGTCTTCGCATAATCTCCAAAGTCTTGAGTCCAGCAACTGAAGCCATCGGGTTGCCGCTTAGAGTTCCAACCTGCATCAGGAACCCGTTACTGCCGACCTTTGCTTTGTCAAAGTGCGACATGATGTCAGCGCGTCCAGCAACGGCAGACAGAGGAAATCCACCGCCAATTAATTTTCCCAGAGTGCACAAGTCAGGGACAACTCCGTAGTACTCCTGACCTCCACCATATGCCAACCGAAACCCAGTCACAACTTCATCAAAAATCAAGACTATATCGTGTTGATTGCAAATATCCCTCAAAAACTCAAGAAATCCTGGTTGTGGTGGAATGTTCCGTTGCATCGGTTCAACGATTACGCTTGCAATTTCGCTGGCATGGGCTTCAATGATTGAAGCTGTAACTTCCGAATCGTTGAATGGTGCGATCAATACGTCCCGCCGCACCGCTGCTGGAATCCCAGCAGAATCGGGGACCGCATTTGGGAAGTCGACGCGCTTTTCAGGTGCAAGACTCATTTGCGCTTCTGAGGACATACCGTGATAACCGCCTTCAAATTTCACAATTTTGTCACGTCCTGTGAATGCTCGGGCGAGTCGAATGGCGTACATGTCGGCCTCGCCACCCGTGCTGAGGAACCGTACCTGTTCTGCACATTTCATCGCATCGCAAATCACTTCGGCAAGTTCTATTCCAGCTGGATTGTTGGCGAAAAATGTGGTGCCCTTTCCGATCTGTTCCAAAATGACTTCCACAACTTCCGGGTGGCCGTGTCCCAGTACCATCGGGCCGGAACCGAGCAGCAAGTCGATATATTCGTTGCCATCTACATCCCACAGTCGAGAACCTTTAGCCCTACAGATGATCACACTTGATTCAAAATTGCCAAAGTTACCGGCGGGCAGGACTTTGTGCGCTCGCTGAATCCACTCACTCTGTTTCATTAATTGATCCCTGTTTATTAGATTGGAGAAAACTGTTTGTCGAGACTGCGTCATTCTGACTCGCCATCAGGATGGTTATCCATTGAAATCACGATATTCCCGATATGCTTTTTATCGATCAATGCCTGTTGCGCATCTTTCAGTTTTTTGAGGGGGTAAACTTCCGCGACGATTGGAGTCACTTCGCCATTTTGTATGTAGTTCACCAGGTTTGCAAAAGTCCCGCGTGGAACGACTGTACATCCGAAGAACGTTAAATCGTTCAAATACATTGTTCGCAGGTCAAATTGCACAATGGGGCCGGCAATCGCTCCGGAACAGACATAGCGTCCATTTCGGGATAGTACGGAAATTAATTTTGGCCAATAGTTGCCACCGACAACATCTGCAACGACTGTTACCGATTCACTTCCGATTAAGTTTCTCAGTTCTGATTTCAATTGATCAGGTGCTCGTCCGATGAGTGCATCGGGTGAAAACTGCTTCAGACGGTCGTGTTTGGAATCTGATGCCATTCCAATCGTTGTCGCGCCTCTTCGATTTGCAAGTTGAATCAATGCGGAACCAACGCCGCCTGATGCGCCGGTAATCAGTACTGTATCTTCAGAATTAACCTGCGCCTGATTCAGCATATTCTCAGCAGTTAACCAGGAAGTTGCAAAAGTTGCAATCTCAATATCCGTTAAATCGCTTTGAATAGTGTGAACCTGTCTATAGTCCACTGTTAGGAAATCTGCAAAGCCACCATCACATTCAGATCCCAGGTATCCGCATTTATTTAGATTATCTGGATCACTCCAGTCGCGAATCCACGTTTCTACCATTACCCGCTTATCAAGCAAGGATTTGGGCACTTGTTCTCCGATCGCACGGACTCGGCCGCAGATGTCTGCTCCCTGAATTCTAGGGAA
>CAZYSR010000206.1:0-3007 GCA_964649525.1 uncultured Gammaproteobacteria bacterium | reverse complement strand
GGATTAAATAACGCTTCTGGAAAAGAAATCTATCAAAAATTCATAAAAGTTCTGAAAAAGTGCGGATTTTCGGAAGCGGCTGATTTGCTTGATGCCAAATTTTTCGGAATACCGCAAACGCGAAAGCGTTTCATTCTTGTGGCATCCAGATACGGCTCAATCTCTCTTCCTGTCCCACAGACAGATGTAAACCAAAGTGCAACAGTGCGGGACTGCATTGAAAAGTATCCCGTTATTGCTGATGGGGAAGAGTCGAAAGTTTATCCGAATCATGCTGCAAGAAAACTGCAACCGCACCACAAACGCATTGTCGCCGCCATACCGAAAGATGGCGGTAGTCGCCGGGATGTGACCGATACTTCTATTCTGTTGAAGTGTCATCAAAAGAATCCAAATGTTCATAAGGATGTGTTTGGACGGATGGCATGGGATGAGCCGAGTCCTACGTTGACCTGTCGCTGCACAGATGTTTATTGCGGTCGCTTTATACATCCCGAGCAAGATAGAGGAATTTCATTGCGTGAGGCTGCTGCCCTGCAAACTTTTGGCGATGATTATGAATTTTTCAGTACCTCTTTTCTCGGTATATCTCGCCAGATTGGCAATGCTGTCCCGGTAAAACTCGCAGAACAATTGGGTAAAACGATAATGGATGCGTGTTGACACTGAAGGGAGTAACTATGAGTCCTGACGTAGTCTCATCTAAAAAGCCATATCGAATGGAATTTGATGTGGGTACCATTAAGCACCTCGGTCTGCAGATGTATTCGACATTGCCCCCAGTAATTGGGGAATTGGTAGCGAATGGTTGGGATGCAAACGCAACCAAGGTTGAGATTACAATACCAGAAGACCCTATTGAAGAACAGACCTCAGAAATCATCATCAGCGATGATGGAATTGGCATGTCCGATGAGGAGGTGCGAAAAAAATATCTCATTGTAGGTCGAGATAGACGCGAAAATGAGGGGGATGATGTTACATCGTCCCCCTATTATCGTAAAATTATGGGGCGAAAAGGGATCGGTAAGTTCTCGGCATTTGGAATCGCCAAGGAAATTGATGTAGAAAGTGTGAAAGATGACGAAGTCAGCCATTTCAGAATGAATTATGACGAGCTACTGGAAAAAGCGACTGACCGCAGTATTGAATTTCCACCACTGGATTCTACTGGAACTGTCTCTAAAGGCACAAAAATTACACTTAGATATATCACCAAATTCAAAAATCGTCGTATTTCGATTGCGATAATTCGCAGAGGACTCGCCAGGCGATTCGCTGTCATTGGCGCGCGACACAACTTTGAGGTTGTGATTAACGGTCGGCCAATCTCTCCTGGAGATCGAGATTTGAAACGCTTACTTGAAGATGGTATGGATGGTAAACCATATTTGTGGGAATATGACAATGAGGAGATACAGCCCGAAACTGGCTGGACAGTATCAGGTTGGATCGGAGCTCTAAATCGTACAACGCCAAACATTGATGGGATAGACCGGGGAATTGCTCTTATGGCGAGAGGCAAACTGGTGCAAGAGCCGTTTGTTTTCGAAGCGGGGGTTGGTCAACAGTACGCGCTTTCTTACCTCATTGGCGAAATTCATGCTGAATTTGTCGATGAAGCGGAAGATACCATCGGAACTGCTCGAAACTCATTGGTGTGGGATACAGAAGCAAATATGGCTCTCATGGAGTGGGGACAAAAAGAGATTAATAAAATTGCTCGTGAATGGGCTGCAAAACGGAGTAAAGATAATGAGCTGCAGTTGCAAGAAAACGAGCTATATGTCGAGTTTCAAAAGCAATCTGAGGAAATTGGTAATAAACGGGCATTAAAACTGGCAGATCAATTGGTGCGCCAGGCAATTGATAAGAACCCTACTGCTGATGTTGAGGAACTCGAACCAATCATCCAAACGTCTCTGGATTTTCTGGAGTTTGATGCCTTTAGGGAAATTGCTGAAGATTTAGCAGAAGCAGATTTTGAGGATATTGAAAAAATCCTCAATTTATTCAGGGAATGGGAAATTGTCGAAGCAAAAGAAATGGCAAGGGTTACTGAAGGGCGCATAACAACCATCGAAAAACTTCAGAATCTTATCGAAAATGATGCGTTAGAAGTGCCGACGCTCCACAATTTCTTAAAAGAATTTCCCTGGGTGATTGATCCGCGTTGGACATTGGTAGATGACGAAGTGAGGTATAGTCAATTACTACGTGATGAATTTCCGGAAGACAAGGATGTTTTAGAAAGTGATAGGCGAATTGATTTTTTATGTGTGCGGGAAGGTGCAAACTTAATCGTAGTAGAAATAAAGCGTCCAAAATCAAAGGCTTCCGTGAAAGCTCTCGATCAAATTGAAGACTATGTCAACTTTATGCGGGACCACATTCAACGGACAACAGACCGCGAGTACAAATATGCCGAAGTCACGGGATATCTTCTTTGTGGAGATTTGGTTGACACTTATCAAGTGAGAGGAAAACGGAATAATTTAGCAGATGCACGAATCTATGTCAGGCGATATATGGATTTACTCGACATGGTACAACGAGCACACAGCGAATTTCTGCAACGGTATAATCAACTTCGAGAAGCAAAACAAAAGGCGGTTGACTAATGCCTCGTGGGCGATGTCATTTTGCATTGGTGCTCGGGTTGCAGGTACAGCTCGAGCGCGATTTGCCTGAGGTCGGTGCTCTAAATCGGCGATATTTGCCGGATCTTGTGGCGGGTTCTATGGCGCCGGATGCGATGCGTTTGCTCGGAAAGATGGGCAAGTACGGATCGCATTTTTACACGGAGGAGCAGCGCGAGACGTGGGGCAAATCCGTTTCGGGTATGTTTGAGGCGCATCCCGATCTGGCGGATTATCAGAATATGGATCCGCGAGATCGCGTTTTGTTGATGGGGTATATCGCGCATTTGACGACGGATGAAGCGTTTCGCGATGAGGTGACAATTCACGTCCACGGTATTGAAGACTGGCGGCCCATTATTTATGGG
>CAZYSR010000205.1:0-2273 GCA_964649525.1 uncultured Gammaproteobacteria bacterium | reverse complement strand
GAAGAGATCATGGGCAAAGTCGAGAGCAACTAGTCGGATACGACCAGCAACCATGACCATAGTCGGTGTACTTTACGTAATTTTGGCGGCAATGTTCGTCTGGTCAATCATTCACGGCCAGAAAGTCATTCGCACCGAGAGAACAGACGCAGTATTTGGAAATCCCATCCGAACGATGGGGGGCTGGCATTGGGTCATTTGCGGTGTATCGAGTCTGATGCTGTTCTGGCTTACCTTTTCATGGGATGCCGGCAAGGCGTTTTTTCCAGAAGCCGCGAACGAGTTGTGCCAGGTTGCAAAGCTGAATCGAGCGGTAAAGCCGATTCGATCAGCTTATCCTCTGGACAATCGATACCTGTTGAGTACTCGCTTGCTGGAGCGAGATTTCAAGCAAATCGATCTGCTTTACGTAAGACTGTCTGGAGCTGACTTCAACAGTGATGATCGCGAAGAGCTCAACGACATTATTAACCTGATGCGCGACGCACTCGCTGCACAAGCTGATACAAAATTCATTTCTCCTGACACTGAGGGTCGGTTCAAAGACATCGCCGACCGAATCAATCGGGTCGCAGATGACCTGCTGGACGAAGGCTACCCGGGAGCCGCAGACCAAAAACTCCTGGAAGAAGCATTGGCTCAACCGGGATGGGGTGAATCCAGTACTGAAATTCCTCCCCTGCCGAAATCCGACCGTGGACGCGGATTTGATGCGGCCGCTGTAGTAATGGAGCAAATCGCAAAAGACTACGGCAAAATTCGCAATGACAGTCCTCACATTACCTCCATGATCGAAGAGATCAAATCCAGAATAGACGGGTTTGTCATTGATGACAGTGGGTCTGAACACACCATTGAACGTCGAGCAGAATTACTGAAACAAATTGAAAAAATATCAAAAAGAGTCGACGACTTAAAAATATTCCCAGCGCAGATTACCAATGAAGTGGAAACAGCACTCATCAATCTGGAAAATGCGATGGACATAAGGCAGGGCTCGTTGAAGATGATCGACACCTGGGCTATGCCGGGCGGTTCCATATTAGCCGGTAACAATGCATGCTCCGAACAGGGGTCCGGTCGATGGCTGCCAAAACCGTCCGATACGCTGGCGACCTTCCTGCACATGGCGAACCCTAACCAAGGCTACAAAGGATTCCCACTGCTATGGTTCAAGATGAAACCTGTTGCTGAAATGGTTGGATTTCTAACGCCTGATTGGATTACCGTGCTGATACCAGGCGAACATGCTCGCCACAACGACCTGGGGCAGATTGAACCGAGTTTCAAAGACAAGGTCTACAACATCGCCACCGGCAATTTCAATTCATTTTCGATCCCTGTACCAACCGGGCATATCTGGGATTCGATCATGCGTGTTCTGGCAGGCTTGTTTTTGGGAATATTACTGGGTGTTCCATTGGGAATCTTTATGGGACTTTCCAGATTTGTAAAAGGATTTTTTGACCCGTTAATCGAACTGTACAGACCCGTCCCGCCACTGGCGTGGGCACCACTGATTCTGACCATTTTTGGAATTCAGGATGATGGAAAGATTTTCCTGCTATTCATGGTGGCTTTTGCAATCATGGTTATTTCCGCCAGGACTGGCGCAACTGGTACTCAACTGTCAAAGATTCATGCGGCGCACTCTTTGGGTGCTTCGAATCGTCAGATCATCCGACAGGTCATCCTGCCAAACTCCCTGCCGGAGATTCTGACTGGAATTAGAATTTCAATTGGTGTCTGCTGGGGTACACTTGTGGCAGCCGAAATGCTCGCCGGCACCACAGGAATCGGATTTGTTGAGAATGTCGCAAGAAAACAATCTGATTACGAGATTATCTGGATGACGATCATTGTGATGGGATTGCTTGGCCTGATTTTTGACGTAATCATGCGTTTTGTCATTGACAAAGCCATTCCCTGGCGAGGAAAGGGATAAACCACCTTCATTTTTTCAGCCATTCCCTGGCGATTGGCTGCTGGATGACTTAGACACCAGACAACTGGTTCGCTTAGCCCGCATCCCTCACCAACAGGACTGTTATCGACCAATTTGCGCGAGTTCGGGGTTAAGGTAACAGAAGAATCAACGATTGTTGTTTTGACAAGGAAGAAATAGGTTGAACTTTGCAAGAAAACGCAACATTGAAACCACGACCGGCAGCGGTACACTGATGAATCGACGGGGTAGTAAACGAAATTCTAGCAAAATCAATTGAGTTTGAAATCAGTAACGACCTGTGCGATTATCCCAATCATTCGTAGAC
>CAZYSR010000204.1:0-4446 GCA_964649525.1 uncultured Gammaproteobacteria bacterium | reverse complement strand
GGTGTCACTTTTCCGTCTCCTTCTTCAGATAAATCAAGCACACAAGATTTGCAGGGAAAAATATTCGTTCTTACAGGCACACTCAGTCAAATGTCGAGGCAGGAGGCTAAGAAATCATTGGAAGATCGAGGCGCGAGAGTTACTTCTAGCGTTTCTAACAATACGGATTTTGTCATCGTTGGTGAAAAACCAGGGTCTAAGGCAGATAAAGCGAAAAATTTAGGTGTGGAAATAATCGATGAAGCAGCCTTTTTAGCACTGTTGACCACTACTGTGTCAGGCAATGAATCAGAAAATCAAGACAGTTCCTGAATTGGGGACACTCGATTGAACAGCACAAATCCTTTAATTTTCTTCCAATATAATGCACTGCAACATACTGGCGATTTCAGAGCGTTATCAACAACAGATAGCGTAAACGTCATCCATTAATTCTGCATGACAAATCCTGACAATTAACATGTACAAGGAGGTGTATCGTGGTACATAAAATCGCGTCACCGTTCGGGGGCTACTACATTTACCCCGACGATCCAGAAAACCTTTTCCAGCAAATGCTGGGTGTCAAGTCAAAAGTAGGCCAAGAGGCCAGTCACGAGATGACACCGGCGGTTGATATCTATGAGGATGAATCCGCTTATTTTGCAAGTATCGAAATGCCTGGCGTGAATAAAGAAGATGTAAAAATTTCGTGCTCAGGCGGAACCTTGACCATCAATGCTGATGTCAATCGTGTCGGTCATGAAGGTGGACATTGGGTCCAACATGAACGTCGCGTTGGAACATATCTTCGGAGCATAAAGTTTCGGACAACCATTCTAGAGGACCAAATTTCTGCATCTTATGCCAATGGCATTTTGCAGTTGACCATACCCAAGAAATCGGACAAGCATAAGACGGTTTCTATTAGCATTGATTAATTCGCTGTCTGAACCAAGCTGTAGCACCGCATCCTGTTCACTGACAGGATGCGGTGCACTCAAATACCTAAAGCCACAGTCGAACGGGCCTCGCATTCACAGTCAGAGGCCTTGATCGTTGCGCTATCCTTCCATCAATCAACACTTGAACTGGTGCGCATGACAGATGTCAAATACGTTTGATACCCGAACGACACTTGAAGTCAGCAAACATTCCTACGAAATTTTTTCACTGGAACGACTCGCTCAGAACTTTGATATTCAAACTCTGCCTTATTCACTGAAAGTTCTTCTTGAAAACTTGCTGCGACACGAGAATGGCATCGATGTAACAGAAGATCAGATTCTGACTGTTCTACAGTGGCAGGAAAACAACCCGCCAGATATTGAAATCGGATTTTCACCTTCACGGGTGCTGATGCAGGATTTTACCGGGGTGACGGCGATAGTCGATTTGGCAGCCATGCGCGATGCCTTGGCAGCAATGGGCTATGACCCCAAAGCGATCAATCCGATAATTCGAACAGACCTCGTGATTGATCACTCGGTGATGGTCGATCACTTTGGCGCCCGTAATGCAGTCGACCTCAATGCCATTTTGGAATATCGCCGAAATGCTGAACGCTACGCGTTTCTGAGGTGGGGTCAAAACTCCTTTGCACAATTCAGTGTCGTGCCGCCATCGACCGGGATTGTGCATCAGGTCAATCTTGAATACCTCGCATCGGTGGTATCTGAAAAACCGGAAAACGGAGTCTTGCAAGCTTTTCCTGATACTGTGGTGGGCACTGATTCCCACACAACCATGATCAATGGAATTGGCGTATTGGGCTGGGGAGTCGGAGGTATCGAAGCTGAAGCAGCAATGCTGGGTCAGTCCATTGCGATGCTGTTCCCAAGAGTGGTTGGCTGCCGGTTGCGCGGTTCCTTGCCGGAAGGGGCGACTGCAACTGATCTGGTTCTGACTGTTGTACAGTTGTTACGAAAGCACGGAGTGGTTGGAAAATTTGTTGAATTTTTCGGTGATGGACTGGATCATTTATCCGTATCAGACCAGGCCACTATTTCCAACATGGCGCCGGAGTATGGCGCGACCTGCGGAATATTTCCGATTGATGCAAGTACGCTCGACTATTTGCGTCTGACTGGCCGGTCTGAAAGATCAGTTAATCTGGTGGAGGCATATGCCCGGCACCAAGGAATGTTCAGGGAGCGCGGGTACAGTGGTGATGACATCCGATTTAACGAAATTGTTGAACTGAATTTGGCAGATGTTCAACCCAGTATTGCCGGTCCGAAACGACCACAGGATCGCTTGCTGCTGAAAGATGCCAAGAATCAGGTGTCGCAGCACCTGTCCCAAGTTCGCGGTGAAGAATCCGCGGCTAAATCGGTTGCTGTTGAAATAGACCAACAGTCGGTGGAGCTCTCTGATGGAGACATTGTGGTTGCAGCGATCACGAGTTGCACCAATACATCAAATCCGGCTGTCATCGTCGCCGCTGGTCTGTTAGCACAGAATGCTGTAAGGCTTGGTTTGAAGTCCAAACCTTGGGTCAAGACTTCACTGGCTCCGGGCTCGCAAGTAGTTACTGAATACCTTGAACGCTCGGGACTGCTGAAACCGCTGGAGCAAATCGGATTTTCAGTGGTCGGTTATGGATGCACAACTTGTATCGGCAATAGTGGACCATTACCAGTTCCTGTTGCCGACGGAATCAAGGAAGGTGAATTGATTGTCAGCTCGATACTGTCTGGTAATCGCAATTTTGAAGGTCGGGTTCATGCTGCAGTGAAAATGAATTTTCTGGCCTCGCCACCTTTGGTTGTTGCTTACGCGTTGGCCGGATCGATGTGCGTTGATCTCTACAACGACCCGATTGGTACGGGAAGTGATGGCGAAGACGTTTTTCTACGCGACATTTGGCCTAGTACGGAAGAAATTAATCGTGTGGTTGATAGCTTTGTAACCAGCGAATTGTTTCAGTCAAAATACATTGATGTGTTCAAAGGTGATGATCAGTGGGCAAAAATTCCGGTAGAGCAATCCAGTCAGTACAACTGGGATGAGTCATCTACGTACATTCGAAAAGCACCTTACTTCGACGACATGGTTAAACCATCTCAACGCCAGCAGATTGACGACATACAAGGTGCGAGAGCAATCGCTTTGCTAGGTGACAGCATTACGACTGACCATATCTCACCAGCTGGAGCGATTATGCCGACCAGTCCTGCCGGGCAGTACTTGATTGATAAGGGTGTGAGTCCAGCAGACTTCAACTCCTACGGTTCACGGCGGGGCAATCATGAAATCATGATGCGCGGCACTTTTGCTAACGTTAGACTCAGAAATGAAATTGCACCCGGAACCGAAGGTGGCTGGACCCGCCATATGCCTTCCGGTGAAGTCATTTCCATTTTTGATGCGGCGAATCGTTACCGATCGGATCGCGTACCTCTGATCGTCATTGCAGGTAAAGAATACGGTTCCGGTTCATCGCGGGACTGGGCCGCGAAAGGTCCACTACTGCTTGGCATCCGTGCAGTTATTGCAGAAAGCTATGAACGAATTCATCGCTCCAATTTACTTGGAATGGGCATTTTGCCACTAAGGTTCCAAGACGGTGATACGCGCAAATCCCTCGGTTTGACGGGTGAAGAGGTTTACCACATCAGGGGCATTGAAAAAGGCGCTAAATTGGTTGAAGTCGTTGCAATCCGTAACGATGGTTCACATCAGATCTTCCGGGTAATCGTGCGTATTGAAACCCCCAGAGAATGGGAGTATTTTGAAAGCAAGGGAATACTGCGGTATGTCCTGAACAGCCGGGCAGTCAGGCCTGCAATCGAAGCGGCAAGTTGATCCTTAGCGCCGATCTGCTATTTCGTTCAGGTGTTTGGGAGTTAAAGGAATTCGTGGATGCCGATATCGCTTAGATATTCTCACCTTCTTCTTTTACAAAACGCGCCATTAAGAAAATCTGAACGATCGTAAAGACAATCGTCAGAGCAATCACCCCAAATACCTTGAAGTTCACCCAGACTTCTTCGCGGGTGGCTTCGTCAAGATGCAGTCCGTAGTAAAACGCCACATAAATGTTCAGCGCACCAATGAACAGAAAGAAAATTCCCCAATTCATGTTGAACAGTCGCCACGCTTTACGCGGTAGTTGAATTTGCGCTTTATCACCGAACAGTACTTCGGATACTGAGCGTTTCGTAAAAAATTGTGAATAAAGGATAATCGCGGCGAAAATCCAGTTGACTATCGTTGTTTTCCATTTGATAAATAGTGGGTCGCGCAGAAGAATCGTCATGCCACCAAAAATCACCAGCGCGGCCAGTGTAATTACGTGCATTGTTTCGAACCGACGGTGCTTCAGCCAAAAAGCGCCGATCTGAAAAAATGACGCAGCAATCGCCACTCCTGTAGCGATAAAAATGTCATACATTTTGTATGCCGCAAAAAACAGAATCAGCGGCAGAAGGTCAAATAGAAATTTCATCTCGAGTTGCGAATGGG
>CAZYSR010000203.1:0-1589 GCA_964649525.1 uncultured Gammaproteobacteria bacterium | reverse complement strand
GCTTCCATTTCCAGAAACCACTTGCTGCGTTGTGGAGTTTCCACACCCATGGTCTCTTCGGCTACATCTTCGATGCTGAATAATTCTTTACGTTCCTCAAGCACTCCAGCACTATCGAGATTGATCAGCCCTTGATCATCAAGGGCTTGAATAATGAAAGGCGAATGAGTTGTAGCAACAAACTGTAATTTTGGAAAGAATGACACAAGATTGCGTACAACGTTGCGTTGCCAATTGGGGTGCAAATGAAGGTCCAGTTCGTCAATAAGCACCACCCCTTCAGTTTCACTAGGTGCTTCGCCGCCTAAATGTGGATTCAACTGTACGCATCGCATCGCAAGGTCGGCTGCGAGTGCTGTCATGCTTCGTTGACCATCGCTCAGAATTCCAAACAAGCTTCTTTGTCCACTTTCGAATTCGAGGCTGATGTCGTCATGCTCAAAATCGTACCACACTTTACGTGCGCTTTCTACACAGCCGATGACTGCTGAGTAAACTGCGTCGAGACTGTTCAATGCCTGCTGTCTTTGGAGCTTGATCAATTCCATTTTCTTGATCCATCGACAAACAAATTCCGACGAAATTGCTGTGTTGAGACAGCCATGATAGGCTTTGAATCGGGATTGCTTTCCAATGGGTTGGCGCAAAGCGGATCGTATGTTTCCGCCCGTTCTCGGTTCAATCCACAGACGGTCGGTACCGTAACTTGCAATCAAAGGGAAGTTCGTTTTCTGTCCGTTTGCCTGATATGTTTCTGCGACGCGCTTAGTGAGTTCACGCGCTCCGATCCGGTCTGTCCGGCCTTGCAATGAACCCAACGTGCGTTTCCAAGACAAGTTCCAGTCATGCACCTGTCCGTTGCAGTCGACCACGCAAGGCACAATTGGTTCAAAGGTTGCAATTTCGGTGTTTTGCCAAGTCTCTCGCCGTACGTAATTCCGTTTGATCGATGGTGCCGGAATTTCAGGAATACCTAGTAGATACGCCCCGGCACCTATGCGAAGTGCATCTAGAATTGCAGACTTACCAGCACCGTTGTCGCCGACCAGTAGAGTAAAGTGCGGGTGGAATTCGAAAGTTTCCTTTTTGAATTTCTTGAAGTTCGAGATTGTGAGTTTCTCAATGCGCATTGAGCATCACCGTAAGTAAACTGCCAAGCTGGTTATTGAAATTATAGGACAGCGGATGGCATTTCACCAATGTGAGGAAATGCCTGCTGCTTGGAAAAAAATCATTCAATAACCAAGACTGAGGTATTGCCCTGTTTTATTCCAGTATGTTGGCTCTTTCACATCAGATCATTCTGGGTTCAAAAGGTTACTGAAATTTCGGTAATCAAGAGTGATATTTACATCTTCTAAAAAGAGATCAATAGTTCCGTAAACTTTTGAGATGGAGGTGCCACCATTGAAGGCCATCGGATGGTGATCAGGAATGGCAAAATGGTCTGTAATTCTCAACAAAGCCAAATGAGTTTTTCGAGAATTTCATACCGATGTCCGGACTTGGCAGATGCTGTCTGTAGAATTTCCCTTTGGTCCCGGGCTTCCAATGACAGAATAGATTCAGTCATGAACTATGTCTTGAGC
>CAZYSR010000202.1:0-6341 GCA_964649525.1 uncultured Gammaproteobacteria bacterium | reverse complement strand
TCTTTGTGTTCGGCAAAATCCAGCGCCATGTCTCGACGGGTTGCTGCCTGCTGAGAAAGATCGAAGGATAAATGGTTTACCCCATCGACCCGTTCATTCAGCATCCACAGAGTGTGTGCAAGATCTCCCACCACTTCTAATTTCGGACGATAGTAAGCATCAATTTCGGCTGGCAGGAAGTCAATGTGTAATACGTTTTTATTCTGATCAGGATTCCAGAGGTGCGGATGGTATTCGACCATATCGTAACCTAATGTGATGATCAGGTCGGACGCATCCAGCGCGCATGCCACCAAATCCTTTGCCCCTAAACCAACGGTGTATAGACAGTATTCCGAATCCATATCCACGCAGCCTTTGGCCATGAAAGTGGAAACAACGCCGATTCCTGTTTTTTCGCAAAGTATTCGCAGTTGTTTTGAAGCGCGGCGTCTAATGCAGCCATTTCCAGCCAAAATAATAGGCCGTTTGGCATTACGAATTAAATCAAATGCCTGGTCTACGATTTTGTCATCTGGTACGGCTCGTCTTAGCCTTTGTGGCTGCAGCGGTTTTGTTGATGCGTCCATGTGTGCGATGTCTTCAGGCAGCTCGACTAGGGTGGCACCAGGTTTTTCGACCAATGCAGTTCTCACGGCCTTGCGGACTACTTCGGGAATGTTGTCGGGATGATGAATCTGCTGCGCCCATTTTGTCACTGGACGATACATGGCCACGACATCCATAATCTGGTGGGATTCCTTGTGCAATCGGGTTGACGCTCCTTGACCGGTGAGCACCAGCATCGGCGCACGGTCCATATTGCCGTCTGCAACACCTGTAATCAAGTTGGTTGCTCCAGGACCTAGAGTGCCCAGGCAGCCGGATACCCGTCCAGTCAGTCGTCCGTAGGCTTCCGCCATAAATGCGGCTCCCTGTTCATGGCGACAGAGAATAAACTTGATACGATCCGATTCCTCAAGCGAAATCATGAAATGTGCATTTTCTTCTCCGGGTACGCCGAAAATGTACTCAATTCCTTCCTGCTCGAGACATGCGACAAATAAGTCAGATGCCTTCATCTTTTCTCGTCCTCCATAGTGCGGGTAGCTGTTGCAAACTGAAATTTAAAAACAATCAAATGTGCTCTGTGTGATTGTAGTGAAATTCGTATAACCGATGATCGATTGTTGATGATCAAACTCATTTGACTGATGTGGAGAACATTCGTTTCAATTGATTGGTGAATCCGGTCTCAATAGAACAATACGACAGAATATGACGTAGCGATGCTTCAGCTGATTCTTGCATAGAAATGGATATCTATAATGCTAATGCTTCTGTTAAGTCGCACGTCGCTGGAAGACTCTACTGTGGGGTATTAGCTTCCACACAGAAAAGACCGTGGTTGATTTATTTTTTCTGAGGACAACTTGACGATTCGATTTTTACATTCTGCTGACTGGCAAATTGGCAAAGTATTCAGGTTTGTGGACCAGGAGACGATGGGTGTCTTACAAAATGCCAGACTTAATGCGATTGATCGACTTGGCAAAATTGCGGTTGAACAGGAATTGCGGTATGTGCTTGTAGCCGGTGATGTATACGATGCAGAAAATCTCTCGACTAAGTCACTCAATCAGCCGCTTGAGCGAATGAGGAAATATGCAGATGTACATTGGTTCCTACTGCCTGGCAATCATGATCCTAGCCGAACCAATGGTCTCTGGTATCGGCTGAGAAAAGGGTTACCAGCAAACGTCCATATTTGCGACGAGTCTAATCCACTTTTCATTGAAACGGAAACTGCCGCAATTTTACCTGCGCCACTTCATCACAAATCCACCCTTGAAGACCCGACCAAGTACATGGACAGTGTCGACCTTCCGAGCGAGTGTATACGCATAGGTCTCGCTCATGGCTCAATTGCGACCTTCGGATCGGGAAATGGCGCCGCAACGAATTACATCAACCCTGATCGACCAAACACAGCTGGTCTAGCCTACCTAGCTTTGGGTGATTGGCATGGACAGCGCGAAGTTAATTCACGTTGTTGGTATAGCGGTACGCCAGAGACTGATGCATTTGATGTGATAGGCGGTGGAAAAGCATTAGTTGTTACTGCACATAGCAGCACTTCCAAGCCAAAAGTGGAGTCGGTTTCAACCGGTGAGTACAGGTGGGAAACAATCAGTGAGACTGTTGCCTCTCGAAGTGAAATCGAACGGTTGCAGACCAAATTGAGCGGACTTGACAACCATCTTGAACGATTTCTAGTGCGTTTGAAGATCGAAGGTTTGATTTCGCTTGAAGAGCGCACTTATTTTGATGAGATCATCGCAGAGCGCTTTGAAGCTTCATTTCTGCATTTCGTTGTAGATGACGAGCATCTGCACGTCAAGGTAACAGATGATGATATCGCTATGCTTGATATTGGTGGTTTTGTCAAAACTGCTGTTGATGAGTTGAGGAAACAATTGGATCATCCCGATGAACAGGTGAGAAAATTGGCTGCCCAAGCCTTAACCCGACTGTACGTCGAACTCAAAAAAATGGGGGCGGACTGATCGTGATCATCAGATCTATAGCTGTCAATGAGTTTATGAAATTCGACCAGCCAGTTGAAATCACCGGACTTGATGACAAACTCAACATCATTGCCGGGCCGAACGAAATGGGCAAATCGACAATATTGAGTGCAATGCGGGCCGCGTTTTTCGGAAAACATCGGTCGCAGCACAAGGAAATTAAAAATTTACAGCACTCACAATTCAAAGGAGCTCCTTCCGTACGCGTGGACTTTGAGATCGAAGGCGAGCAGTACCAGATTAGGAAAAGGTTTCTGAAGCGTCAGATTGCTGAACTCAGGTTACCCGATGGCAAACGCATCAAGGGTGATGAGGCGGAAGAAGAGTTATCAGATTTACTTTCGTTTGACGACTCGGGTAGCTTCGATGGACAACCCAAAGAAATGTGGAATTTGTTTTGGGTTGAGCAAGGCAAGTCATTTACTCCAGTTGATGTTTCTGAAGGTGCGCGTTCGGGTCTGCAATCAGTCCTGGAATCGCAGGTCAATACTGTACTTGGCGGAAGACGCGGTCGGGAACTTCTCCATCTCTTCGCCAAACAGTTAAACGCATATCTAACCCCTACAGGCAGAGAAACTGGGGAATTTAAACAGCTCAGCGCACGCATAGACGCTGTGCAAGATGAAATTGAAGATTTGGATACAAGACGAATCAGTTTACTCAGGGACTTGGAACGTCTGGAAACATGTCAGCAGAGCCTCAAGCGATTGGAGGAGGATGAATCCAACAAACTGGAGGAACAGGAACTAGAGCAATTCAAATCAAGATATGAAAAACTGCATCAGATCGAATTGAAAATCGAAGCTGCCAGAGGAGAACTTGGGCAAACAAAGGAGCAGCATTCATCTTTGCAAAAGGAATTGCAAGTATTGCTCGACTTTACAAAGGAATTGAACAAGGCTTGCGCTGAACTTGGTACTTTGGAAGCAGAGTTGAAGGATTCCAACAGTCAGGAATTGGAGTTGCTTTCAAAGATAAACGAGATGCGAAGTACCGTCGACGGGCTAAAGAACCAAGTTGTCGAAGCGGAAAAAATTGTTAAGATCAAGAAGGACATTTTTTCACTAGCACAGCAGTGGTCGAAATGCACTGACTTGGAACAAAGGCTTGAACTTGCAGCTTCCGCACAAACACGGAGAGAGGAAAGTCTGAAAGCCGCAAATAACATCTTAGTTTCCGATCAAATCTTGCGTCAAATTGAACAGGTTAACTCGGAACTTGAGTCTGCACAGGCAACGATCACTGCGAACGCGACTGAAATTCTATTTGAGTTGAAAGCAGGAGGTGCTGAGGGAATCAGCATCGACGGCGAACCGCTCAAGAATGAAAATCAAATGCTTGAATCAGTTTCGGAAGTTGCGATTGATCTCCCTGATCGAGGCACGATTCGTGTAAGACCAGCTGTGCAAAATGCTGATCAGCTTTTAGAAGCACGTCGAATTGCACAGAAGAACCTTGATTCCATACTCGCTAGAGTAAACGCAGACTCACTGGAAGACGCTAGGCAATTAAACGAAGTGCGAAAAATTTCTCTGCAGGAAGCAGAATCAGCAAGTCGCGAGATTCTGGCTCATTTGTCAGAATTTGGTCAATCTGAAGGTGGCATCGAAGCGATCAAATTGAATTTCTCACAGCAAAAGAGTTTGCTTACCACCAATGCCTCCAATTTTGGTTTGACTGAAATACCCACCGTCAGTGTAGCGGAAGAGTTACTGGGTCAGTCAGAAAGTGCTTTAGCTCAGTTGCGGTCCAGTTTAGAAACACCAGCGACGCAACTTGGGCAAGCAGAGGATAGACTGACAAATGCCAAATTGGAAATTGCCAAGATGCAGGGCCAAATTGAAATTCATACAAAGCAGATTAAAGGCCTCGAAACAAAAATTGAGGTGCGAGGTGGCGAAAATAAGGTGAGTGAGCTTAAAGAACAAATTGAGCAACTGGAAGTGAAAGTTGAGCAACAGGGGTTTGACCTGAAAGAACTAGAAGATACACTCGATGTGGCAGAGATCCAACTTGTTTCGGCTCGGATAGGACGTTTGGAAGATAAGATGCGTAATCGACAAGCGCAGATTCAAACACTTCGCGATGAAGTGAATCAACTTATTGGTCGAATCGAATCCCAAGAAGGTGCAGGAATTGATGAGCAGATTGCACAGAAACAGCGTGAGTTAGAGCGCGAAAGGAACGAGTATGACAGAATCGAGAATGAAGTTGAAGTTCTTAAACTGCTGCGTGACACACTGTCGAGTGCACAGCAGGAAGCGACGGAACGATATTTAGCACCAGTGAAATCACAGATACGACCCTATCTGAACGTGCTGTTTCCAAACGCAAGAATTGAATTTGACGAGGAATTGAATATTATTTCAATTGACCGAAAATTCAGCGAATCATTTCATAATTTGAGCATGGGCACTCAGGAGCAAATAGCGGTTCTTGTAAGGTTGACGTTTGCTGAACTCTTGGCAGAAAAGGGTCGACCCGCAACTGTAATTCTTGATGACGCCTTGGTGTTTTCAGATGAAGAAAGACTGAAAACGATGTTCGACATCCTTTACAGGTCATCGCGAAACGTTCAGATCATTATTTTGACTTGCAGAGGGTCGCTATTTGAAGGATTGGGTGGTAGAGTGCTCAACTTGAATCGGATTAATGAGAATGATTTTTTGTCGGGTTGAGTACGATAGATAGACATTGATAAATTTGGAATACTGAGATATTAGGCCCAAAACCTGTTCTGGCTGATTAGTCGTACACATTCGAATCTTGTTTAATTACCAAAAGCTGGGGCCTACTTTGTTTGCAGACTCAATCTGCCATCTGGTTCAGCAAATCTAAGTGTGGTGAGACGTAAAAATTGGTCTCGAAATTCACTGCATTCTGAATGGAGTTGTCAATTCATAAAATATAAAATTCAACTTCTGACAGTGACTTATTTCGGAATCTACACCCAAAATGAACGGCAATCAACGACTATCAAACAAACAAGTTCAGCATTATCATGAGTTTGGATACGTTGTAGCCAATTCTGGAATTGGTGGCACTCTATTAGGCAGAATGGATGAAGAACTTGACGGTTGGATTGAACTCAGTCGGAATCACGACAGCAACTTTGGTGAAACTGTTGATGGGAAGGCTAGGTTTGATCTAGAAGTTGGCCATACTCGGGAAGTTCCCAGACTTCGCCGTGTAGCAAATCCGGCTGATATTTCAGAAGTCTTTCAGGAAGTCCTTTGGGACAGCCCAATCGTCGACATGGTCGCACAACTGGTTGGTCCAAATGTTCGATATCACCATTGCAAGCTCAATATCAAGCTGCCGAAAATGGAAACCCGAGTCTATTACCACCAAGACCAGTCTTATGATCCGCACACCAATGATGACATGCTTGCAATTCTGCTGATGCTCGATGATACGAGTGAAGAGAATGGATGTTTACGTGTCGTTCCGGGCTCGCACAAAGAACGCTACTCCCATTTTCAGAACGGGCACTATGTCGGGGCAATCGATGCATCGTTTAATGAGGAATTTGATAGACGAGCAGTTTCAATTGTTGCCAAACGCGGCGATATCTGTTTCATGCATTGCTGGACTGTTCACGGTTCTGAAACCAATCGTTCTGATGAGGCGCGGCGTCTGCTGATCTGTGACTACAACGCAGCAGATTCTTACCCATTGCTACCACCGGCGTTGCCTTCGAAGTTTAGTGGCAAAATTGTTCGCGGCAAACCAAGTCCTGTTGCTCGATTGCGAGATGCGGAAATTGAAATGCGC
>CAZYSR010000201.1:0-9981 GCA_964649525.1 uncultured Gammaproteobacteria bacterium | reverse complement strand
GTTGAGATTTTGAAACTGCACCAACTTTGGTTGCTTCGACTACTCCACCCTTAAACAGCATCAACGTTGGAATTCCGCGTATGCCGTAGTTGGTCGGTGTCTTCGGGTTTTCATCAATATTTAGTTTGGCGACGATAAGTTTGTCTTGATACTCGTCGGACACCTCTTCCAGAATTGGTGCAATCATTTTACACGGGCCGCACCATTCGGCCCAATAATCGACAATGACTGGAACAGCTGAATTCAGTACCTGATCCTCAAAGGAATCGTCAGTGACATTAATGATCAATTCAGACATATTTTCTCTTTTTGTTGACCGGTGATTCTCAGTGCCGTTACAAATATCAAATAGTTTTGTTGTTATGGGTCGCTAATTTTATTGGGAAATTAATCCAAAATGAGAGAATTACAGAGATGCCACTATCGTGACGGTACAGGGTACTTCCCCCATCCTGTTTCGATGTGATTCATCAAATCTGTTAGCGTCGCCTTCAAAGTCCCTTGAATGCGAAGCAATTGCAGGGTTGAATATTTTAATTAATCTGGCACTTTTGGTGCCAATAGTTTTATTTTGTATTTAATCGAAAATTTTCCTGCAGTCAAAACTTCCAATATCGATGCAGGCCGTTTCTGTCACTATACACTCAGAAAAAATATTACGCAATAGATTTTTTTCAATGACAAATGAGAAAAGAGAGCCAGGGTTGCGCCGACCCGGCTTACTCTGGCTGGATCGTTTGACCGCTGTTTCAACATAGGACAGTTAAATGGCCCTCGTGGTTTCTGTGACTTTAGTGGAGGGGACGGCAACATCGATGACGCAAATTCGGATTTTGCTTTGTTCGTCAGCTAACAACGTTGATGACAAGCGACTCTCGAGTTCTCGTGAATTTACCGGCGGTGACCCTGTCATAGGTGGCGTCGGTCGGCAACCCTCTGTGTCTCCGAACCAAAAGACAATATAGATGCCATGTCCCCCAGTTCCCGGATCTCTGATGTAGCGAGTCTTCAGTTGTGATTGAATCGAACTCCAGAGACTACGGTGACAGCTTCTCTTAACTTCGACGGGTACATTGTAGTTCCCATAGGAAACACGGATGTCTGCGCGCTTGTCGTCAGCGTAGCGGGGTTCTGGTTGAACGTCGACCCCGAGTTGCAGTAGTCTGCTCCTCAAGTCCGACAAAAGCGCATCACGGCAAATGTCTTCCGGGCGCGGTTCTAGTGGATGATTGTATTGATCTACATTCCAGTACTGACGCCAGTCGGATGTGTTGCTGTCGCGTATGTCGCGTGCAATTTGGCGCAAGTGTTCGAGAGTCAGCGTAGTCAAGTCCGCTGCATTTGCTGGTGCGCCGTTATCCAGCGTGATCAACACTTGAGTGACATCACCATAAGCAAATTGAGCTTCGCGACGGAGTGCATTTTGTCGGTAGGTGGCATCCATGAGAAGAGAATGCCAAGGGCGCAATGTGTCGTCGGACGACAACGCTTCTAGAGCGTGCGAAGCATCTTCCGTCAAAATGGTTGCCAACTGCTCAATGAAGTTTTCCACTCGGAGCGCAGCATCCATCTCCAGTGGAACCATCTCACCCGAATCCGAGTCGGAGCTAAAAGAATATGGTCTGTAGGAGTAGCCGATTAATCGGATCAGGAGCCGCAGAGCAGGCACATTTTTTTGGCACTGAGGATCGGGGAAAAGGTCGATTCTTCTGGTTACAGCCTCCGCCAGGAAACGAATGCGACGTTCCCTGCCAGTGGCATAGGAATCCAACTGTTTGACATAAGTTTCGGGTGCAATGCACAAGCCAGCTACAAGCCAATGGACGCGTTGAGCTACATTCATGCTGCGATGAACGTGCTTATTGTTGATCAGTTCAAGAAGCGGTTCGGTATCGCAGTGGTGCCTGGCTGCTATCAAGAGATTGTTCAAGCTAGACAACTGACCGGCTTTGCAACGCACTGGAAATCGCTTGAGAAGAGGTACCGCGACGATTCGGGCAACAGTTGCATGGTCTGGAGAGTGGGCTAATTCATGGATACCGGCAGGTGATGCCGCGCCGTTGCGCAGTTTGGAGAGAACGGATCGTGCCAGTACGTCGGCAACTACTTTAGGACGATTGGATAGCGAAAAACTAAACCAATCAGGAGGACGATCCGCAGGAATTCGCGCACTATGCCACATAGGCACAGTGTAGTGTATTGCTAGGGCTAGGCGCAAACGCCTTTCATCGATACCTGACTCGCCAAAAGGCATGGTCTTGGTTATCTCTTCCAATCCAGCCATGAATGGAAGCGAAAGGGGGTGCGTTCGATTCGATATTCCGAGGCGTATGATTTGCCTATCAGTAGGTAGGTCGTTCCGTTCGATGGTTTTGCGAAACCCCGACAAGACAGCTTCGACCAAGTTGACGTCACCGGCCAAGAGGGCACTCAGCCGTTCTATTGGTAATTTACCCTGAACGTTGAGGTATCCGCCGAAATAGACTTTGGCAAGTTCGTATAGAAGAGCGGGTCTTGCTTTGTTTTCGTGCAGCGCGGTCTCATGCGGCTTCACATGGTCGTGCCAGTTCGGCCGCTCGGTCTCAAACTGGGTATGGCGGTGACGTTCGGAAACGCTCACATCGGGAGTAAACGCTTCGAACTCATTCATTCTCTTATCAAATGCACCCTGGAGATCGGGGTATCCAGCCAGACGACTCGATACGACTTCGCGAGAAAGCCCTTGGTTGAAGCGGCCGAAGTGCAGGCACTCCGCAACCTTGCCTAGAAGCCACTCAACAGCATTTGCGTTATCAGTACCGATTGCCTGATCAAGGCACCAAAGCCCGAAGTCCAACGGCTGTTCGCTATCTAGGAGCCTACCATGCACTTCCTTATGCATGCAGTTGACGAACTCATAAAATTGATCGCACTCGGAACTGCCAATACTCCTGTTGAGCCCCATGGCCAATAGAGTCTTCCACGCATCCGGGTGGTTTGCGAGCCAATGCCGAATAACTTCAGATGTCTCTCCGCTAAGGTCCCGATCGGATGTCCAGCCGATTGCATTCGCTGCCAGTCCTAACCAGTGGAACAAACGGGTTAAGTTCACCTCATCTCCGGACAACTGGAGAAATCGGGCTAGAAGTCTCGAGGGCAACCAGCGGAGGAAAAAATTGTAAAGTCCGCGTTCCCGCTCTTCTGAAAGCAGTGGCTCATAGCATTCCACAAGATTGTCAAGAAGCACGACGAGTTGATCACTTGTCGTCGACTTACTGGGTAAATGCCCGACCCAAAAATATTCGTAATCGAGGAGTTGGTCGGCATTTTTTGGAAGACGGAGATACTGCATGATCTCCGTTTCCGGTATGACTTTGGGATAGAGACTGGACAGCAGGCAGCCGAGAAGTGCATCATCGGGATCTGGTACCTTGCCAGTATAGACGTCGTCAGTGAGTGCCTTGAGTTCATCGAAAGCGTCTGCGCTTTCGCCCCGGTGGCGTAGGAACGGTTCTATGGCGCGAAACCTTATCCTTGGCCACCACGAATCGTCGCGCAGCAACGCCATAAGTGGATCAGCGAGTCCTGGAACAGGCTCACCGTATCGGAGCGCTTCGATCAAGATGACGATAAAGGATTGCCACGATTCCTCTCGCGACGGAGCAATCAAAAGCTGGCGGTAGTGTTTCTCCATTTCGATGGAGACCAGATCACCAAGTCGCGAATCCATCTGAAGAGTGAAGACAAAACGTGGATTTGCGTTGGATTCCCGCTGAAGGCCATCGAGCACACTGCATTTTTCGATTGGTGAGAAGTCGCTTGTGTCACCGTAAAGAACCGTTCCAAGAGGATCCCGTGTGATGACCTCTGCCCGACTGGTTTTGCTGTGCGCCGCGAGCCATGCAGCGAGGCCGCGCAGTTCGGAAACCATCATGCCGTCGTTTCCAGTGATCAATGCGAGAATTCGCCCGACAGGCAGCCCGTTATCGACAAGACCAGCTAGGTATCTCGCAGCGAGAAACTCCGCGACCTGGCGATGAACGGGAACCGACCTGTGCTGTGTCGGTGATTCGAACAGCTTGCTCTGTAGACAGTTGCGAAGTATCGCTCGATCTTGTCCCGGTATCTGATTAAGTCGGAGGAAATTTAAGTCACTGTCCTTGCCGGATCGCGAAAATCCAGCGGTGCCGGTCAACAACTGTATGGCGCAAAGCCTTCCGCAGGTATGCATCAGATCGGATACGCTAGCGCGATCCACCTGCGCTTCCAGATGATCATCATTGTGTTCTGCCAACAGAATGCTGCGGCAAGCCATATCGAAGGCCTGCATTCTGGAATCGGGCCAACCCCCATTTGATCCGACCGCGACCGCGAGCATCTTGAGGCATTGGGGATTGGTCAGTAGCTCTTGGAGGCCTCTGTCTTGAGCTAAAGAAATAAATTTCTCCGGATCATCGATTCCAAAATTTGCATTCAGGATTTGGTGAACATCTTGGTCGGAAAGCGGTTCGAGGCGCAAAACTGTAACCTCTCCATCGCGCGTCACCTTCTTGATATTGTCTCTGTCGTTCGCACCAAACCAATCCACCTCTCGGCACGACAGACGAAAACGTGGATGTCCCATTCGGTCGAGCCTTGCTCGAATACTGTCCAAAGGTGTACGACCGTCGGCTTTTCCAGCCCGGGTTTCGTCAAGCCCGTCGATAAAGAGAGTTTTGCCTTTCCACTCGGGCTTGTCGTCGAAGGTCAGGAAGTCTCGCGCCGTAACCCGCAACCCGCCTTGATTTTCGGCTTCCTGTTCAAAAACTGTAGTTTTGCCCGAGCCTGGAGGACCAAGCAGCACCAAACCCTCTTTGTCTTTCCAATTTTCTACGGGATTGGATGGATTTTCTGGATTCACGCGAAAATCGTGCTCGCTGATTTCGCGACATGTGCGTTGAACGATATAAGTCATGGATTATCAAACCATTCCCAGACGGGCACTGACAGAAACTCCGATAGAGGAATCCCTCCTTCGCCGATGATCAACGTTGCCTGGACATCGAAGCGCTCCGAAAACTGTTCAAGTCCGCTTGTCCTTGGCCTTCGGGTACCACTTTTTACTTCGAAGGCTACGATTCTTCGTCCGCGTGTCAGAACAAAATCCACTTCGAAGTCATTTTCGCGCCAATAGTGCAGGTCGTGTTCAGGTGTTCCTGTATTGAAAATGTGTGCACCTACCGCACTTTCAACAAGCCGTCCCCAATAACTCCGGTCGGCTTTTGCTTCGTCGAACGTATATCCTGACGGAACAGCCATAAGTGCAGTGTTGAGGACGTTGAGCTTGGGGCTGGAGGATCTTCGTCGAAAGGCTCCGGCAGCATGCTTGGGCAAACCCGCAATCAGACCCGCTTTCGACAGGAGGTCCAAGTAACGCGCCAAGGTTGTTGTGTTGCCAGCGTCCTGGAGTTGACCGAGCATTTTGTTGTATGAAAGGATCTGCCCGGAATACTCGGCACCGAGCTGGAACAGCTGCTTCAGAAGCGCCGGTTTGTCCACTCGTTGCATAGCCAGAATGTCGCGCTCAATATTGGGCTCAACCAATGCCTCAGCTATGTACGCACGCCAGCGAGGCTGCTCCGTTACAAGTGATGCGCCTCCTGGATAGCCTCCGAAATAGACGTACCTTTGGAGATCGAAACCGAATGCGGAAGACATTTCAGCGAACGACCAATGCATCAAACGGACGAGCTCGTACCTGCCAGCGAGGCTTTCGCTCAATCCTTGCTGCAATAGTAGTGGGGCCGAACCCAGCAGGATCACGTGGAGGGTTCGATTATGTCGACGATCCGCATCCCATAAGCCCTTGACCGTCTCAGACCAGTTCGGGATTTTCTGAATCTCGTCGATCGCAAGGACGAGTCCCCGGTCATATCGTTCGGAGGCCATCCGTGCCTCATCCCAAATTCGAACCAACCAGCGCTTGTCTCTCAAGTCGTCAATCGGAATGTCCGGCTGTTCCGCGACTTCAATAGGTAAATTGCCGAAGTCTGGGATGTGGCGGATGTTGGCAGAATCAGGTTCGTCGACAGACACGTAGTGGAACGGTCGGTCTAGTTTTCCAAGCATCTGCTGAACCAGAGTGGTTTTGCCTGTTTGACGCGGACCAGTCACAATTGTGAGACGCTCGGGTTTCTCGTGCATTCGGCTTAACAGGGTCGAAATTTGGGTTCGTTCGTAGATAGCCATAGTAATATTCTACTCTATTGAGTAAACATACTCAATAGATACTCAGATTTATCATATCGACGCAGCCAGAAGATCGCGCGTATGTAAGTCTATTGGTTACATCGCTGCCGAGAGTGAGACAAACATCGTTGCGCCGGTCTCATGCTTGCAGAAACAGATGAGGAATCAGTACCTTTTGAACTCACTAAAGGTACTATCGCCCAGTCCTATCTGTCAGATGTTGAGAAAAAATGGTTCTACCGTTTGGTTTTCTTAATATTCAAATCCAAGCAGGTGCAATCAGGATTTTGCCTTGAACGAGTGTTATGAATAATGGTATACGTTGAGGTAGTCAACGCGCGCTGTTACTGCATCATCCAACAGAGCGTGAGCGCAAAATTAAAGGTGGCGACTCAACATTGGGCGAGCTTCGGCAGTATAAAATTGATAACGAAAATAGGCAGTCTTGAACAATTCGGCGAGTGCTGCTATGTCTGGCATTGAATGAGCGATAGTATTATTTTGTGCCATTATCCAAAGACGGCAATCCGCTGTCTATTCACTAAATATAGGTCCAATAGATTGAAACTCAATCACCGCAGCTATGGAAATTTCCCAAAGAATTAAATATGTGATCGAAGCTGAAGCGGACGCGATTCGGTCGATCGAAATTACACCAGCATTCGAGGACGCTCTCGAAATGCTCATGTCCTGTGAAGGAAAAATTGTAACGACCGGAATGGGAAAAGCTGGACTGAGTGCCAGGAAATTTTCGGTGACACTGTGCTCAACTGGTACCCCGGCTGTCTATATTCATCCTGGCGAAGCAGCCCATGGAGATCTCGGTGTGATAGCCGAAACGGATTGTATTGTTGCATTTTCAACCAGTGGAAAGACACGGGAAGTGATCGAAACACTCAATTTTGGTCAGCATCTCGGAGTCAACGGGGTGATTGGGATTACCTCGCACGCTGACTCTGAACTGCGAGAGTATTGCGACCTAATTCTGGAGATGGGGGTGATTGAAGAGCCTTGTCCACTGGGACTCACCCCATCAGCCAGTATTGCGGTTATGAATGCAATTTCGGATGCACTCACACTTGCGCTGATGGAACAGAAAGGTATCACAAAGCATCAATACGGATTACGACACCACGGCGGTTATCTCGGTCGGGTTGCCCGACTCGACAACGAGTAGTATCGACTTACTTATTCAAGTTCTGCAACAAAGACCAGATTGTATGAGGTGTAGCCGGCGGTCTGATTACGATAAACTCGCTGCCATCGCTTATTAGATCAGACAGCGCATTTCCAATTGCGCCAGGTGCACCAAGGTTGGCAACCTCGCCTACGCCTTTTACTCCCAGACTGTTTGTCGTGCAGAGCGTCGGAACTTTATCTAGTGTGATATTGGGTAAATCCTGAGCTCGCGGTATCTGGTAGTCCATCAGGGAACCGCTCAGAATCTGTCCAGATTGGTCATCATCGAATTGAATGCATTCCATCAGCGAAGTACCAATAGCCTGAGCCCAGGAACCCTGAAGCTGACCATCGGCCTGATGTGGGAACAGTACTCGTCCGATATCGTCTACACCAACCAGTTGGATGATTCGAATGACTCCTGTTTCCGGGTCGCATTCAAGTTCAACCACGTAGGCGCCGCACGGGTGTGTTGTATTTTTTCCTTCAAATTCTGCATCTCCAACGCAAGCTGACTGGTGGTCAGGATTCGACTCGATCATCGTTGAAAGATCTTGCAGACTCAATCGTCGATCTGTGCCGGGTATATAAAACACGCCTTCTGAATAAGCGAGGTCGCCGGCATTCACCTCAAGCAGTCTGGAAACAGTGTTTCGAGTATTGTCAAGCATAAGACGAGCGGCTCGAACCACGGTATTACCTGCGATTGCTGTTAGTGAAGAACCACCCGTACCGCTGCCAATTTCGTATTGGCCCGTATCTCCCTGGATGACTTTGACCTTGGTTGGATCAATTTCCATCACATCAGCCACCAGCCCGGCGAGTGTTGTGGCATGACCTTGACCGCCTGACTGAGTTCCAGTAAATACGTGAATCATCCCTTGAGCGGCCAGTTTGACTCGACATGCCTCTGAAATTGAGCCTCCTGTTGAGTGCATATACATACCAAGTCCAATGCCGCGCAAGTGTCCTGCCTGAGCTGCTCTTTTGCGACGGTCTGGAAAACTGGTCCATTCAGATAACTCAACTGCGCGGTCCAACAGCGCTTCGAAATTTCCGCTGTCGATCGTTTGCCCATTCAGCATGTCATATGGAAGATCTTCTGGTTGAACAAAGTTCCGTCTGCGAAGTTCCAACCGGTCAATCTTGAGTTCAAATGCTGCTTTATCCAGCAGCTGTTCCAACGTACAGACCGTTTCCGGTTTGCCGGCACCGCGATACGCATCAGTTGGTGTTGCATTGGTAAACACACCTCGATTTCGAAAATGAAGCTGTGGAATCTTGTAAGTATGTCCAACAACGGTGTAGGCATATTGGGAGGCAATCGAAGGTCCGACATAACTCAAATATGCCCCTAAATCTGAAATCATGTCACATTGGTAAGCCGTAATTCGTCCATCTTTATTGAAACCAATTCGCGCGTAGTCCACCCGTGCCCGGCCATGACAATCCGATAAGAAAGACTCCGTTCGGGTCGCAGTCCATCTGACAGCCTGTCCAAGCTTCCGCGCGGCATACAAAACGAGTGCATACTCGGGATATGGGAAAATCTTCATACCAAAACTGCCACCGACATCTTTGGTGACGACTCGCAGTTCTTCCGGTGGCATATGAAAGATGTCTTCACAGAGCACCCGATGAATCATGTGTACGCCCTGTGTTTGCACATTGAAGACCCATTGACTGGCCTGAGCATCGAAATGGGCAGCGGCAGATCGCGGTTCGATTGGGGTAATCGCCATCCTAGGGTGATGCACTTTGATTGAGGTTACATGATCTGAATTGGCAAACAACTCTTCGACCTGCTGTTCGTCACCACGAACAAAGTCATAGCAGAGATTGTTCTTTGCTTCATCCCAGATTTGCGCAGCTCCTGTAAACGCCTTTTCGACATCGCTGTTCGATGGCAACTCTTCAAATTCAATCTCGATGCCTTCTGCTGCATCAATTGCGTTCTCCAGAGTGTTGGCAACAACAAAGACGACAGGTTCACCGACATGACGTACCCGGTCAGTCGCGAGGACGGGTCTCGGCGGTTTGATTAGGGGTGCGCCGTCAGGCCCGGTAAAAGACGAAGCACAGGGTAAACCACCAACACCGTCAGCCAAGAGATTTTCTGCAGTGAATATTTTGTTGACACCGGGTGACTGAAGTGCGTCTTCGATGTCAATATGACGGATGACTGCATGCGGGTAAGGTGAACGTACAACGTAGCCGATGAGAAATTCATCGTGTGGCAGGTCATCAGCGAATTGTCCCTTACCAGTGACCAGGCGCTCATCTTCCTGTCGTTGTGAGTAGTTTAGCGGTTTCAATTGAGGAGTTTGATCCAACGGAGGTCCTGAGACTTACTGGAGATTTGAAAACTGAAATATACAGCAAGAAAGGTACTGGAGTTAGAAGGTGACTGGTAAACGACAATATGAAAATCACTTGATTCAATCAGGATTTCCGAATACGAATATCAGATTAAGTGATTACCGCATTTTGATGCAGTGATATATATTTAGTTCTGTCCGGCGCCTGCCTTTAATCTGGAATTATCAATTTGCGTGTAATTTTCTAATGGTCCAATTCAACGAATCTCAAAAATGG
>CAZYSR010000200.1:0-3835 GCA_964649525.1 uncultured Gammaproteobacteria bacterium | reverse complement strand
ATTTATATCGTTACGTACTTCGCACACAATTTTGCAATGTAGTTCAACAATTGCACATAACTTGTTGATAATGCATAGGATAACTGCAAGTAAAACAATTATCCACGAGATTGTTCAACTGAGGCGCAAGGCAAGTCTCTGAGGCACTCAATCCCCGGAATTTTCTCTGCTGCGGCACGATTTGTTGTGACCAAATCATCAATACTCTGGATTTGCAATCCACGGTTCGTAGACAAACTGTACGCTCGGACGTTTCAGAACAGCATCTGCGATTCGTTTGACGTTAGGAAATTCACTAATAGACGGATGACCCTTGGCCGGTCGCATCCAGGTAGTTAGCATGAATAGATAAATATCGACTGCGCTGAATCTATCGCCAAGTATCCATTGGTTATCACCAATTTGGTCGTCAATCACATTCCAGGTTTCCCTTAGACGTCGATTGCCGCGCTGCTGCGCACTTGGCTCATCCGCTGGTGTGTCCACAAAGCGGTCTGGGTAGTAGGTCAGTTGAAACGCGTTCTGAACGGAGTTAGAAAAATAAACGAGAGTCTGTAAAAATCGCGCCCGGGTGGGGTCATCAACAGTCGGTGCCAATTCAGCATCAGCATGTCGGTCGCATAAAAACACAGTTATCGCAGCGCATTCATACATGGCACCACCTTCCCAAATCAAAACCGGCACCCATCCATTGGGATTGATTGCTAGTTGTTCGGAAGGACGGGGTTTATCCATGTCAATGGAGGTCTGAATTAGCTCATAAGGTGCACCAATTTCCTCTAGTATGACTCTCACACCCATGGATGCGCTTTTGAGCGCATAGAACAGCTTGTACATCGTAAAAAATATCCGATATTGGTAAGATCAATTACGCATGAAACTGAATTTATCTATCACAGACCATGTCCCAATTCCGCCCTAAACTAAATCACATGCAGAGATATGTAAGTTGTACTCAAAAGCTCATTGATGTCAGACCTGATACTCAATCGTACAGGTATAGGGCAAAAGCAACAAATTATTTTAATTTGTACGACTGGCAGATATGTTGGAGCATTGGACAGATTTCAGATTGTCAGTTTAACTATTACGGTGTATTCCAGTTCCAGTACGATTCAATTTCAGGTTTAATGTGAGAATTCATCGGGTTCTAATTTTCAGCTGGAATTTACCTGCTTGAGTAAGGCTTGCATGGAATCCGGCTCTCCACCAAATTCACCAATTCAAATAAAGGTACGCGAATGAAATTCAACAAATTAGGTAATTCAGGAATAAAAGTGAGTGAAATCTGCCTCGGTAGCATGACATGGGGTACACAGAATTCCGAATCTGAAGGCCACGCTCAGATGGATCTGGCCTTAGACCTTGGCGTCAATTTCATAGACACTGCAGAAATGTATCCAGTGAATCCGATATTAGCTGAAAATTGTGGCCGTACCGAGGAAATAATTGGTACATGGCTGAAGAGTCGTAATAACCGTGACAAGGTTATTGTCGCGACAAAAATCGTAGGTCGAGGTTCGAAATTGATTCGAGACAGTGTTGGTGTTACCCGTGAGACCGTCAAAGTTGCAGTCGAAGCATCACTAAAAAGGCTTCAAACTGATTACATTGATCTATATCAGATTCATTGGCCGAATCGCAATTCCTATCACTTTCGCCAGTCTTGGACTTTCAATCCTTCAAAGCAAAATGTTAATGAGACTCGAAATTACATCTACGAAGCGCTGGAGAGTTTTCAGAAGTTGGTTGACGAGGGCAAAATTAGGACAGTTGGTCTTTCAAATGAGTCATGTTGGGGGACGTCGCAGTTTCTGAATATCGCTGAAGCGAATGGTTTTCCCCGTGTAGTGAGCATTCAGAATGAATACAACCTGTTGGATCGAAAATACGACCTTGATCTGGCGGAGATGACAGCCAACGAGAATGTTGGATTATTGGCATTTTCACCGTTGGCTGCAGGAATTTTAAATGGTCAGTATCAGGGTGATAAAACACCGCCCGGTTCCAGACGAAATTTTTCCAAGGATTTAGGCGGCCGTTTCACACCTCACGTTGAGCCTGTGATTGATCAGTATTTGGCAGTTGCAAAAAAGCACGGTCTTGATGTCTGTCAGATGGCGATCGCATTTTGTTTAACCCGGCCATTCATGACATCGGTCATTATTGGCGCAACCAAAGTTGATCAAATTAAGGCTTGTATTGATGCTGCTGACATATCCTTGAGCAAAGAAGTGCTCAAGGATATTGCCGAGGTGCATCGTCGCTCACCCAATCCAATGGGTTAGCTTTCGGACGACTCTATTTTGTGTCGTGTGAATGGGAACTAATTCTGAAAACCAAAATCAGGAAGTAATGACTCGATTCTCGATGATGTCATCGACCACAGCAGGCTCAGCCAAAGTGGAGGTGTCGCCTAGTTCATCAATATCATTGCTAGCAACCTTGCGAAGTATTCGGCGCATGATTTTTCCGGAACGCGTTTTTGGCAGCCCCGGAGCGAACTGAATTACATCCGGTTTGGCGATCGGGCTGATTTCGGTTCGTACCATATTGAAAAGCTCAGCTTTCAACTCGTCGTTTTCTTCAGTTCCCGCGACTGTGGTGACGTAAGCGTAAATCGCCTCGCCCTTAATGTCGTGCGGATAACCCACGACGGCAGCTTCAGCAACGCTAGGATGTAGCACTAAAGCACTTTCGATCTCTGCCGTACCCAGTCGATGCCCTGAGACATTCATCACGTCATCGACACGGCCTGTGATCCAATAGTACCCATCTTCATCACGCCTGGCACCATCACCAGTCATATACATGCCTGGAAAAGTGCTGAAATAGGTTTGAATGAATCGTTCGTGATCTCCCCAGACTGTTCTCATTTGACCTGGCCAAGAGTACTTGATGCACAAGGCGCCTTCGGTGGCACCTTCCAGTTCATTACCTTCACTATCAACCAGACAGGGGACAATGCCAAAAAACGGGTTAGTCGCTGAACCAGGTTTCAGACGTGTCGCGCCGGGCAGTGGCGTAATCATGTGCCCACCAGTTTCAGTTTGCCACCATGTGTCAATTATTGGGCAGCGACGATCGCCTACTTTTTCGTGATACCATTCCCAAGCTTCCGGATTAATTGGTTCACCTACAGTACCCAATATACGAAGACTCTTGCGACTCGTTTTTTCGACATACTCGTTACCAGCGCCGATCAGTGCGCGAATCGCAGTTGGGGCGGTGTAAAAAATATTGACGTTGTGTCTGTCGCAAACCTGCCAGAATCTGCTGGCATCAGGGTAAACAGGTACACCTTCAAACATTACATTGGTTGCACCGTTTGAGTGAGGTCCGTAGACGATATAGGAGTGACCAGTTACCCAGCCAATGTCAGCACCACACCAGTAAACTTCATCTTCCTGATAGTCAAAGGAATAGTTGAAGGTCATTGTGACGTAGAGCATATATCCGCCAGTGGTATGAACAACACCCTTTGGCTTGCCTGTCGAACCTGATGTGTAAAGAATATAGAGCGGATCTTCCGCATCCATCACTTCAGCCGGACAGTCCGAAGAGGCTTCAGCAGTCGCTTCGTGGTACCAGATGTCCCTCGGGTTTTGCATTTCAACTGGATTGCCGGTTCGCTGCACCACTACACAGGTATGGACGTCTGGGCAGGACTTCATCGCTGCGTCGGCATTTTTCTTCAACGGAACATTCTTTCCACCCCTTGGTCCTTCATCAGCGGTGATGACGACCTGACAATCGGAATCCAGAATTCTGTCTTTCAGTGCTTCAGGTGAAAAGCCACCGAAAACGATTGAGTGGATGGCACCAATTCTAGCGG
>CAZYSR010000199.1:0-3423 GCA_964649525.1 uncultured Gammaproteobacteria bacterium | reverse complement strand
AAAGGGGACAGACTGTAAATCTGTTGGCTCAGCCTTCGGAGGTTCGAATCCTCCCCCCTCCACCGTATGATTTTGGATCGATAGACGGAGTTGAAACCCAGCTTTGCGCGGGCGTAGTTCAAAGGCAGAACCTCAGCCTTCCAAGCTGATGATGTGGGTTCGATTCCCATCGCCCGCTCCAGTGGAATTTATATATGAACCCTGAGAAGTCAAACAGAGCCATTGAACCGGATGCCCACATAGCTCAGTCGGTAGAGCACTTCCTTGGTAAGGAAGAGGTCACCGGTTCAAATCCGGTTGTGGGCTCCAGTGTCATTATCGGGTTACATTAATAATCAGTTATTTTGGTCATTTAGATAATTAGCGAGGTCATAGGAAATTGGCTAAAGAAAAATTTGAACGTAGTAAGCCGCATGTAAACGTAGGCACCATTGGCCACGTTGATCACGGAAAGACCACCCTGACAGCCGCTATCACCAAGGTTTTGGCGGCGCGCTACGGTGGAGAAGTCAAGGCGTTTGCAGATATTGACAACGCACCTGAAGAACGAGAGCGCGGAATCACAATTGCCACCGCGCATGTTGAGTATGAATCCGAAGCTCGACACTACGCGCACGTTGACTGCCCGGGACACGCTGACTATGTCAAGAACATGATCACTGGTGCCGCTCAGATGGATGGTGCGGTATTAGTTGTATCTGCGGCTGACGGCCCGGAACCTCAAACTCGTGAGCATGTACTGCTGGCTCGTCAGGTCGGGGTGCCCTATATCGTGGTGTATTTGAACAAAGCCGATATGGTCGACGACGAAGATCTGCTTGAACTGGTGGATCTAGAGGTTCGGGACCTGTTGAACGAGTACGATTTTCCAGGTGATGACACTCCAATCATTATCGGTAGTGCGCTGCAAGCGCTTGACGGCGAAGATTCCGAACTCGGAATTCAGTCGATCATCAAATTGGCCGAAGCACTTGATCAGTACATTCCGGAACCGGAACGCGCCATTGATGGTGACTTCCTCATGCCGATTGAAGATGTGTTTTCAATTTCGGGACGCGGCACTGTGGTTACGGGACGTGTCGAGCGCGGTATCGTCACCGTTGGCGATTCTGTCGAAATGGTTGGGCTCAGAACGACAGCCAAGACTGTCGCGACGGGAGTCGAAATGTTTCGAAAGCTGCTTGATGAAGGCCGAGCTGGTGATAATGTTGGCGTTCTTTTACGCGGCACCAAGAAAAATGAAGTTGAACGAGGTCAGGTGCTCGCAAAGCCAGGTTCGATTGACCCGCATACCGATTTTGAGGCAGAAGTGTATGTCCTATCTCCAAAAGAGGGTGGGCGAAACAAGCACTTCACCGCCGGCTATCGACCACAGTTTTATTTCCGTACCACTGACGTGACAGGGAGCGTTTCCCTGCCAGCTGATGTTGCTGTTGTAATGCCTGGCGATAATGTGCACATGACAGTCAGTCTGATTAAGCCCATTGCAATGGAAGAAGGACTCCGGTTCGCAATTCGTGAAGGTGGACGAACCATTGGCGCTGGTGTAGTATCCAAGATCATCAAATAACAGATTCCGGTAGGAAACAAGACAGTCAGCTTGAAGGCCAGTAGCTCAATTTGGCAGAGCAGCGGTCTCCAAAACCGCAGGTTGGGGGTTCAAGTCCCTCCTGGCCTGCCACTTTGACGCAGGCTATACCCGACGATGGCAAACGCGATTGACAAGGTAAAGATTCTAGGCGCTATTTTCCTGGTGGTAGCGGGTGTTGCCGCATTTTACAGCCTGGAAAGTTCGCTTCAGTTACTGCGCGTCGGGGTACTGGTACTCGGCATATTGCTTGCTGCCGGTTTGGCATTGACCTCGGGACCAGGCCAAGAGGCTTGGTCCTTTGCTAAGGGTGCCCGGTCCGAGTTTCGGAAAATTGTTTGGCCCACCCGTAGGGATACGGTACAGAGCACACTGATTGTCATTCTGATGGTTATTCTGATTGGGCTTTTCTTGTGGTTGCTTGATCAGATTTCGTTTTGGGTCATCTACGACCTGTTCCTGCAACTTGGAGAGTAACGGATGACAGACGAAGAAAAATTTGCTGGCGAGAATATCGAGCCATTGGAAAGAAGTACTTCTCCAAAATCTTCTGACAGTATGCGATGGTATGTTCTGCATACGTATTCAGGACATGAAAAACGCGTGAAAAACTCACTTGAGCATTACATTCGCACCAATCAAAGTGAAGAAATGTTTGGTGATATTCTGGTGCCAACTGAAGAAATCGTTGAAATGCGTAGCGGGCAGAAGCGTACGACTGAACGTAATTTTTATCCGGGTTATGTTTTTATCGAAATGGAGATGACACCGGAGTCCTGGCATCTGGTCAACAGCATCCCACATGTCTCCAGTTTCATCGGTGGCAAGGAGCCGACTCCGATTTCAGAGAAAGAGGCACAGATCATTAAGGAACAAGTGCAGGCCGGAGCCAATAATCCGCGGCCGAGATTCTATTTTCAGCCGGGTGAACTGATTCGGGTTATAGATGGGCCTTTTGAAGATTTTAACGGTACAGTCGAAGATGTGAATTACGAAAAAAGCAAACTTCGGGTATCTGTGGCAATATTCGGGCGTTCCACTCCAGTAGAGCTTGATTTTAGCCAGGTAACCAAGAACTGATTACAGATGAAAGCGAAATAGACCGTAGGTAAAACAATTCATGGCAAAAAAAGTTACAGCCTATATCAAGTTGCAGGTTGCGGCCAAGGCTGCTCAGCCCGGGCCACCAGTGGGACCGGCACTCGGACAGCACGGTCTGAACATTATGGAATTTTGCAAGGCATTTAATGCGAAGACCCAGAATCTCGAAGATGGCACACCGGTTCCAGTCGTGATTACCGTATATGCAGACAGGAGCTTTTCTTTTATCACAAAGACTCCACCAGCATCACATCTGTTGAAAAAAGCAGCGGGAGTCGATAAGGGCAGTGCTGAACCCAATCGAGACAAGGTGGGGTTTGTCACTCATGATCAGTTGAAAGAAATTGTGGCGATAAAAAATCCAGATTTAAACAGTTACGAGATTGAACAGGCGATGCGCACAATTGCCGGTAGTGCGAGAAGTATGGGCCTGGAAGTCAGGGAGAATTGAACATGACGAAACCGAGCAAGAGAAGTCAACAATTAGACGCGTTGGTGGACCGCAGCAAGCTCTATCCGGTTGACGATGCAATTAGTTTGGTAAAGCAGACCGCATCGGCAAAATTTGATGAAACAGTCGAAGTTGCTATATCGCTTGGCGTCGACGCCCGAAAATCAGACCAGAATGTACGTGGTTCAGCGCTACTTCCCCGTGGGCTTGGCAAGACTATCCGTGTGGCTGTATTTGCGTCAGGTGATAAAGTGCAGGAAGCTCTGGATGCAGGTGCTGATAT